>NZ_JBFBBD010000077.1:0-32277 GCF_040689515.1 Streptomyces sp. NPDC051173 | reverse complement strand
ACCTCCACCTCACCGCCCTCAACAGCTGAGTGCGAGCACGCCTACAAGCAGCACCGAAGTCAACCCCCGAAGGATTTACGACGCAGACCACTTAGGTCTTTTCCGGCCGCGGGCCGGTGGCGCGCCTGCGGCGGGCCTTTTCCCCTACCCGCCCCTTCCCGAAACTGGGGGAGACCCCCAGACCCCCGAACCACTCTTCGCGCGGTGTCCTCAAACGCCGGACAGGCTGAAATCGCTGGCTACGGTCCGCACCATCCAGCCCGTCCGGCGTTTGAGGACGCGCCCGGAGGGCGCTGGGGTCCGGGGTCTCCCCGGTTTCGGGAAGGGGCGGGGCAGGGGAACAAAGCGCCGCAGGCGCCCCGGACCCGCTCAAGCGGAGAGCTCCTCCTCCGACAGCCCGTCGTCCATCGGCAACATCCCCGTCGTCGCGATGAGATACCCCAACTGCGCCCGACTACGGCTCCGCAACGACGCCGAGATCCGACTCACCCGCCCGGCCACAGTCCGCCGGCTGATCCCCAACCGCCGAGCGATCGCATCATCCGTGTAACCCGCCACCAACATCCGCATGATCGCCCGCTGCGTCTCATCCGTGACGACCGGCTCCAGCGTGCGCGGGGCCGCGGCGACCACAGGGGTGGCCCGCTCCCACGCCTCCTCGAAGACCTGGACGAGGAAGGAGACGATGGCGGGGTGCCGGATCTCCAGGGCCGTGGTGCGCCGGGCGTCGTCGCCCGGTACGTACGCCACGGCCCGGTCGATGACGACGAGCCGGTCGAAGACCCGGTCCAGCGTGCGGACCTCGCCGCCCACCGACACGATCTCCTCGATGTGCCGCATCGTCGCCGACTGGGTGCGCACCGCGTGCTGGTAGAGGCTCCGGTGCCGGGTCCGGCGGCGTACGTGGTCCAGGTCCTCCAGGTCGTAGACCTGCCGTTCGCCTCCCGGCTGTACGGTCATCAGCTCGTCCTGGCACGAGCGGACGGCGTGCACCAGCGTGGAGTTGATGACCCGTTCCCCGTGGATCGGCATCGCCCAGCCCTGGTGTTCCCTCTTCGCCGCGGTGTAGATCGCGTGCACCGGCACAAACGCTCCGGCGAGGCTCTGCGCGTCCATCCGCTGGCGCTCCAGCGATTGCTCGATGGGTCGTACGAGCTCAGCGAGCGCCACCTCGGGCGCGACGGGTACCAAAATGTCCGGGTCGTCCGGTGGTGTCACCAGCAACCCCTTCCGCAAAAGACACTGCGGAGCCCCCTCCTTCGGTGTACATCCTTTGACCACGGCCTGCCTGTAGCGCGTCAGACCCTCGCCGCACAGGGCATCCGCCCCGTCGGCAGGGTGCGACCCGCTGCAGCATTCCCCCAAGTACTGCATTGCGTGATCCTGCATGGCGCAATTATGCACCTTTCAATCAAAGATGCATCGGTTCGATGCGACACATACTGCTAGTTGCACAAACACGTAACCTTGGATGCGAAGGAATGAGGAGCGAATGACCGGCTCTGGTGTATTGGCGGGCCTGCTGGAGACCTGGCGGGCCGCTTTCGATGAACACCGGGTGAAGGACATCGTCGGCCTCTTCGCCGAGGACGCCCTCTTCCAGGGCCTCTCCCCCCGACTGCTGGTCGGCCGCGCCGAGATCACCACGTACTACGAGAACGTCCCGGCCGGCATGACCGCCGCCGTGGAGCTGCTCCACTCCCGCACGGTCGACGCCGAGGCCCTCAGCGGCTTCGCGACCGTCACCTTCACGGACGCGTCCGGAGGCCGCCTGCCCGTGCGCCTCTCTGTGGTGGCCCAGCATCTGGACGGCGCCTGGCTGATCCGCCAGTACCACGTCTCGAAACTCGGCTGACCACTCGAACGCCCAGCCGGACCGCCACCAATTCGCGTGCAGTCAAGCTGACTTGTCGAGCGTCGTGCGCATCTGTCGTCGTGATCCGCCTAGCTTGCCGACATGCAAACAGGATCCGATCACGACGACCATGCGACTCTGACCTTTTAGATGACCCTTCAGATGGCCGTGACGTTCACCGCCGACGGGCCCTTCTGGCCGGCCTCGATCTCGAACTCCACGTTCTGGCCCTCGGCCAGCGTCTTGAAGCCGTTGCCCTGGATCGCGGAGAAGTGGACGAAGACGTCCTTGCTCCCGTCCGCCGGGGTGATGAAACCGAACCCCTTGGACTCGTTGAACCACTTGACCTGGCCCTTGATCTTCGCCATTGCTGATCCTCACCGTCGACGGACTGGAGATCACCGTCTCACGAGCCACTGACAAGAGGGGTCACTTTGGCCGGGTTGATCTTTTCGGCGCCCCGCTTCACGCCGAGTTCGCACCACAGCCACTTACCACGGAACCCCGGCCCGTACCAGCGGTACCCGAAGGACTTGCTCCCCCAGCTGTCCGCACAGCGGCGGACGATCAACAGCCCCCTTCCGTACGTCGTCTCGGTGCGGCGCGGCTCGACGGGCCGCAGCACGGGCCGTTCGAACGGCTCGGGGACCTCGGGGTTCGTGTCCCACACGCTGATACGGATGCCCTGACCGGGCAGTTCACGGACCCGCAGCTCGACGGCGCCGTCGGAGTAGCGATACGCGTTGGTGACGAGCTCCGAGGTCAACAGCTCGGCGTCGTCGCGCAGTTCGTTGAGCTCGTGACTGCTGAGCACACCGCGCAGGGTGATGCGGGCGATCCACGCGGAGCGCGGATCGTTCGGCAGGTTCAGCGTGTACGACCAGGGGTTCTCCGGGGATACGGTTGCCATGACGGCTCCTTGAAGGAGGTGGTTGCGTTGCGATTGCCGCGCGGTGTCCTGCCGCCTGGGCACGGCGGTGCGCTTCCGCGTACGCGGCGGGCCGGGTAGTGGCCTGAGTCACAAGGTAGAGCAACTTGTGATAGATCTAATAGCCGATCGATGAGATAGCTCCGAATTCCCCCTTGGGGGTGACGGAGTTGCACGATGCGCAACGGGTAGAGGGGCAGATGCCACCAACCAACACTCCGACGCTCAGACAACGGCGCCTCGGTGCGGAGCTGCGCAAGCTCCGCGAGCGCGCGGGCTTGTCGTCCACGGCGGCTGCGGCGCGACTCGGCTTCCAGCAGGCGCGGATGAGCATGATCGAGGCCGGTCGCTACGCGGTGAGCGCGGACCGAGTGCGAACCATGGCCAGTGCCTACCGCTGCCCGGACCACGAACTGACCGACGCGTTGGCGAGCATGACCGGCGGCCGCACCCGGGGCTGGTGGGACGAGTACCGCGAACATCTTCCCGTGTGCTTCGCAGATTTGGCCGAGCTCGAACATCACGCGACCGGCTTGCGTGTGGCCTTGGTTCTCCACATTCCGGCACTGCTCCAGACCCACGAGTACGCCCGCGCAGTCATGCGGGACGCCATACCGCCGATGCGTGCGTATGACGTGGAGCATCGCTTGTCCCACCGGATGAAGCGGCAGGCCATCCTCCACAGCGACAGCCCGATCCCGTATTCGGCCGTCATCCACGAAGCGGCGCTACGGATGCAGTTCGGTGGGCCTGCGACAGCCCGCGCCCAGCTTCGCCACCTCATTGAGATGAGCGAGCTGGACAACGTGACGATCCGAGTGATCCCGTTCAGCGTTGGCACGTTTCCAGGAGCTGGGCAGTCCGCCGACTACGTCTTCGGCACCGTCCCGGGGCTCGACACCGTTCAGCTTGACATGGTGCACGGCATTCATTTCATGGACGCCGAGGCCGAGTTGGCTAATTATCGGGCGATCATGGACGGAGTGGAAGCGATTGCTCTGGAGCCGACCCAGTCGCGGGAATTCATCGACAGCATCGCGCGCACCATCTGAAGGGACAGAAGCATGTCCTCGTACCAGTGGCAGAAGTCCTCCTACAGCGGGACCTCTTCGAACTGCCTGAACGTAGCCGCAGCAAGCGACTCCACCCTGCTGCTCCGCGAGAGTGACAACCCTGGTTCCACCATAACGGCCACTCCAGCGGCGCTGGGTGCACTCATAAACGCGATCAGGAGAGATCGGTTCACCGGGGAAGGGCAGCCATGACACCCACCTGGCAGCAATCCAGCTACTGCTCCGAAGGCGACGCCTGCCTGAACATAGCCACCGCCGCCAACGGAACCCTCCTCCTCCGCGAGAGCGAAAACCCCGGCACCGCCCTCCCCCTCACCGTCACCCAACTCCGCACTCTCATCCGCATGCTGAAGGGAGAGATTCGTTGACCGAGTTCCATCTGAGCCGCCTCGACATGAGCGACGAGCGGACCGCCGTCGCAGCCCACCACGTAAGCCACCGCGCCTACGCCGTCGAAGCCCAACTCATCGCCTTCGACGGGATTCCCGCCCTGCGCGAGACCCTCGAAGAAATGCGCGCCCAGCCACTCCACTGGCTGGGCGCGACCTATGGAAACAAACTCGCCGCCTTCGTCGCCTGGCGCGACGACACCGACCCCGTCGAGATCGACCGGCTCTGCGTCGACCCGGAATTCTTCCGCCGCGGCCTGGCCGCGAAACTCCTGACGCAGCTGCTCGACGAGATCGCCCCCGACCGCGACGTCGTGGTCACGACCGGCGCCGCCAACCACCCCGCCGTGACGCTCTACAAGCGCCTGGGATTCACCCGCGGCGAGGACTTCCGCCCCGTACCCGCCTTGCTCATGGCCCACTTCGAGATGCGCCGTCACCTGCGCTGACGCCGGTCACGGCCCCGTTGTCAGTGGTCGCCCCTACCGTGGAAAATCGCTGGACGACGGGCCGGACGAACGGGGGGAACCGTGTTGCTGAGCGAGCACACCGAGGAGGGCACGTTCACCATGCCCACCGCGTGGCGGCGGAGCGTGACGGGGCCGGGCGCCCAGGAAGGGGGCGGCCCGGATGGAGGCGTCAGCCGCCGCAGCCGCAAGAGCGGCGAACGACCAGCGCCGAAGGAAACTGCTTGAGGCGCTCGCGGCGCGAGCCGGCGACGCGGAGGCCGTCGTCCAGGACCAGGTCGACCGCCGCGCGGGCCATGGCGATCCGGTCGGAGGCGACGGTGGTCAGGGGCGGGTCGGTCAGGGCCGCTTCCTTGACGTCGTCGAAACCGGCCACGGCCAGGTCGCGCGGTACGTCGATGCGGAGCTCGCGCGCCGCGCGGAGGACGCCGATGGCCTGGTCGTCGGTGGCGCAGAGGAGCGCGGGCGGCCTGTCCGGGCCGGAGAGGAGCTTCAGGGCGACCTGATAGGCGTCGTAGCGGTTGTAGGGGGCCTGGAAGAGCCGGCCCTCCAGGGACTTCCCGGCCTCCCGCATGGCCCGGCGCCAGCCCTCGACGTGGTCGGTGACGGGGTCGCCGACGGTGGGGGTCTCCTCCGTGCCGCCGAGGCAGGCGACGTAGGGGTGGCCGTGCTCCAGGAGGTGCCGGGTGGCGAGCTGCGCGCCGCCGACGTCGTCGGTCACGACGGCCACGTCGTCGATCGCGTCGGGGCGCCGGTGCATCAGGACCACCCGGGCGTCCCAGGCATCGATCTCGGCGGCGGCGTGCTCGCTGGGGCCCTGGCTGATCAGGATCAGACCGGAGACCCGCATGCCCAGGAACGCGCGCAGATAGTGCACTTCACGCTCGTCGAGATAGTCGGAGTTCCCGACGAGGACCATCTTCCCGCGCTCGGCGGCCGCCTGCTCGACGGCGTGTGCCATCTCCGCGAAGAACGGCTGCCGGGCGTCCGGGACGATCAGGCCTATGAGATCCGTCCGTCGGGAGGCCATGGCCTGGGCGACCCGGTCGGGGCGGTAGCCGAGCTCCTTGATCGCGGCCAGGACGCGCTCGCGCGTGGCCGGGGCCACGGGCCTCGGACCGTTGTTGATGACGTAGCTGACCACCGCGGTCGACGTCCCCGCCAGTCTCGCCACATCGTCCCGCGTCACCTTGGCCACGCGCGGCAGTCTACGCGGGTCCACGACGTGCCTGTCCGGCAGATCTTGGAGGTGGTTGTGCAGGTGGCGACGTCCGCGCACCACCGCTGCGCGGCGGTGTCCTCAAGCGCCGGACCGGCTGGATTTGGCTGATGTGGGTTCCCGGCACGGCCTACCGTTTGGCCTGTCGAGCGGGGTGGGATTCCGGGGCCGCGGACGGTTTCGCGGCCCCCTCCTCGGGCTTGCGGTCCTCGGGCTTGCGGTCCTCGGAGCGGTCGGCGGCCTTCTCCGGCTTCTCGGGGAGCACGAAGCGATATCCGACATTCCGGACGGTGCCGATCAGGGACTCGTGCTCGGGCCCGAGCTTGGCGCGCAGCCGTCGCACATGGACGTCCACGGTCCGGGTGCCGCCGAAGTAGTCGTAGCCCCAGACCTCCTGGAGCAGCTGCGCCCGGGTGAAGACCCGGCCGGGGTGCTGCGCGAGATACTTCAGGAGCTCGAACTCCTTGAAGGTCAGATCCAGCACCCGCCCCTTGAGCTTGGCGCTGTAGGTGGCCTCGTCCACGGAGAGGTCGCCGGTGCGGATCTCCATCGGGCTGTCGTCCATGGAGATCTGCTGGCGGCCCATCGCGAGCCGCAGCCGCGCCTCGACCTCGGCCGGGCCCGCGGTGTCCAGCAGGACGTCGTCGACGCCCCAGTCCGCGGTGACGGCGGCCAGCCCGCCCTCGGTGACCACGAGGATCAGCGGGCAGCCGGGGCCGGTGGAGCGCAGCAGCTGGCAGAGGCTGCGCACGTGCGGGAGGTCGCGGCGGCCGTCGATCAGTATGACGTCGGCCCCGGGGGTGTCCACCAGCGCCGGCCCCTCGGCCGGGGCCACCCGCACGCTGTGCAGGAGCAGGCCCAGGGCGGGCAGCACCTCCGTCGACGGCTGGAGGGCGTTGGTCAGGAGCAGCAGAGAGCTCATCGGCCGCCCCCTGTCGGGGTCGTCGTACGTTTCCGGGTATCGCGCGCGCTTCGCTCGCCCATGACGTCGGTCCTCCTCGGTCCCTGCGAAGGGGGTACCACCCAGGCTGACGCACTGGGGGAGTATGCGGCTCTGCTTCTTACGTTTTCCGGGCTTTTTTACCCGTTCTGAATGCACAAAAGGATCCGGGGGCTGCTCTGCCCGGATCCTCTCTGCGCAGCAGGATAGCCCACGGGGGGTCGGTGGGCCCGTGCGATTTTGCTCGACCTTGTGTTTCGTCGGTCACTTCGGGTGGTCGTGGGGTGGGGAGCTTGACGCGATGGGTGCGGGTCCGTTGCGCCTGCGGCGGGCTTGTTCCCCTACCCGCCCCTTCCCGAAACTGGGGGCGAGCCCCCAGACCCCCTGTCCTCAAACGCCGGACGGGCTGGATGGTGCGGACCGTAGCCAGCACATCCAGCCCGTTGGGGGCACCTCTGGGGGCACCCCCGGACGGAGTCTGGGGGAGGTAGCTGGGGGAGTTTGAGGACGCGCCCGCAGGGCGCCCCCGCCGCAGGCGGCAACGGACCCGCACCCCGCAGCCCGGGTCAGCCTCCGGCAACCGCTTCCGCGAACTGCGCCGCGTACAGCCGTGCGTACGCCCCCTCCGCCTCCAGCAGCGCGTCATGCGTGCCCTGCTCCACGATGTGGCCCGACTCCATCACCAGGATCACGTCCGCGTCGCGGATCGTGGAAAGACGGTGGGCGATGACGAAGCTCGTGCGGCCCGTCCGCAGCTGGGCCATCGCGTGCTGGATCAGGACCTCCGTGCGGGTGTCGACGGAGCTGGTGGCCTCGTCGAGGACGAGGATCTCCGGCTCGGCCAGGAACGCGCGGGCGATGGTGATCAGCTGCTTCTCGCCGACGCTGACGTTGGAGCCCTCCTCGTCTATGACGGTGTCGTAGCCGTCGGGGAGGGTGCGGACGAAGCGGTCGACGTGGGTCGCCTTCGCGGCCTCGACGATCTTTTCCATGGAGGCGCCCTCGGCACCGTAGGCGATGTTCTCGGCGATGGTGCCGCCGAAGAGCCAGGTGTCCTGGAGGACCATGCCGATGTGGGAGCGCAGCTCCTCGCGCGGCATCGCGGCGATGTCGGCGCCGTCGAGGGTGATGCGGCCGCCGCTCACCTCGTAGAACCGCATCAGCAGGTTGACCAGGGTGGTCTTGCCCGCGCCGGTGGGGCCGACGATGGCGACCGTCTGGCCGGGGCTCACGGTGAGGGAGAGGCCGTCGATGAGCGGCTTGTCGGCCTCGTAGCGGAAGGAGACCTCCTCGAAGGCGACCTCGCCGCGCACCGGGCGCGGCTCCGCCGTGGCGGCCGCGTCGGCGGACTGCTCCTCGGCGTCGAGCAGTTCGAAGACGCGCTCTGCGGAGGCGACGCCGGACTGCACGAGGTTGGCCATGGAGGCGACCTGGGTGAGCGGCTGGCTGAACTGCCGCGAGTACTGGATGAACGCCTGGACGTCACCGATGGACAGCGAGCCGGAGGCGACGCGCAGCCCGCCGACGACGGCGACGAGCACGTAGTTGATGTTGCCGATGAACATCATCGCGGGCTGGATGACACCGGAGATGAACTGCGCCTTGAAGCCGGCCGCGTAGAGGTCGTCGTTCTCCTTGCGGAAGATCTCGGCGGACTCCTTCTGCCGGCCGAAGACCTTGACCAGGGAGTGGCCGGTGTACATCTCCTCGATGTGGGCGTTGAGCTTGCCCGTGCTCTTCCACTGCGCGACGAACTGCGGCTGCGCCCGCTTGCCGATGCGGGTCGCGACGATCACGGAGACCGGGACGGTGACCAGCGCGATCAGGGCCAGCAGCCAGGAGATCCAGAACATCATCGCCAGCACGCCGACGATGGTGAGCACGGAGGTGACGATCTGGCTCAGGGTCTGCTGGAAGGCCTGCTGGATGTTGTCGATGTCGTTGGTGGCCCGGGAGAGGACCTCGCCGCGCTGCTGCTTG
Source organism: Streptomyces sp. NPDC051173 (assembly GCF_040689515.1). Lineage (NCBI taxonomy): Bacteria > Bacillati > Actinomycetota > Actinomycetes > Kitasatosporales > Streptomycetaceae > Streptomyces > Streptomyces sp. NPDC051173. Next base: position 23,426 of record NZ_JBFBBD010000077.1, on the reverse strand, counting down.
TCGAAGTAGCTCAGCGGCAGCCGGCCCAGCTTGTCCTCGACCTGCTGGCGCAGCCGGAAGACGGAGCGCTGGACGACGGCGGTGGCGATCCGGGCCTGGATGAGCTGGAAGACGGACGCGCCGACGTAGATCAGCAGCACCCAGAGCAGGACGTCGCCGACCGCGCCGAAGTCGATGCCCTTGCCGGGGGTGAAGTCGACGGAGGAGAGCAGGTCGGCGACCTTGCCGTCGCCCTTGCTCCGCAGGGCCTCGATGGCCTGGGCCTTGGTCACGCCCTCGGGGAAGCCGCGGCCGACGACCCCGGCGAAGATCAGGTCGGTGGCCCGGCCGAGGATCTTGGGGCCGAGCACGGACAGCGTCACGCTGGCGAGGGTGAGCAGCAGGGCCACGGTGATCAGGGCCCGCTCGGGCCGGAGCACGGCCAGCAGCCGCTTGCTTGAGCCGGCGAAGTCCATGGACTTCTCGGTGGGCTGGCCGCCCATGAAGCGGCCGATGCCGGTCGCCGGGGCGGGGCCTCTGCGCGGCGTCCCGCCGGACGGTTCGCCGGGCTGCCCGCCCTTCCCGCCCGGCTCCGCGGGCTTCTCCGGGGACGTCACGCCGCCTCCTCCTCGGTGAGCTGGGAGAGCACGATCTCCCGGTAGGTCTCGTTCGACGCCATCAGTTCGGTGTGGGTGCCGGTGCCGACGACCCGGCCCTCGTCGAGGACGACGATGCGGTCGGCCTCGCGGATGGTGGACACCCGCTGGGCGACGATGACGACGGTCGCGTCCCCGGTCTCGCGGGCCAGCGCGGCGCGCAGCCGCGCGTCGGTGGCGTAGTCGAGCGCGGAGAAGGAGTCGTCGAAGAGATAGATCTCCGGGCGGCGGACCAGGGCGCGGGCGATGGCGAGGCGCTGGCGCTGGCCGCCGGAGACGTTGGAGCCGCCCTGCGAGATGGACGCCTCCAGGCCGAGGTCCATGCTCTCGACGAAGTCGCGGGCCTGCGCGGTCTCCAGCGCCTGCCACAGCTCCTCGTCGGTCGCGTCGGGCTTGCCGTAGCGGAGGTTGGAGGCGATGGTCCCGGAGAAGAGATAGGGCTTCTGGGGGACGAGGCCGACGGTCTCGGAGATCAGCACGGGGTCGATCTCGCGGACGTCCTCGCCGTTGACCAGGACCGTTCCCCCGGTGGCGTCGAAGAGCCGGGGCACGAGGCCCAGCAGCGTGGACTTGCCGCTGCCGGTGGAGCCGATCACGGCGGTGATCTCGCCGGGCCGGGCGACCAGCGAGACGTCCTTGAGGACGGGCTCCTCGGCGCCGGGGAAGCGGAACTCCACGCCGGTGAGCTCCAGATGGCCCGAGCGGCGCAGCCGGGTCACCGGCGCGGCCGGGGGCGCGACGCTGGACTCGGTGGCGAGGACCTCTTGGACGCGCTCGGCGCAGACCTCGGCGCGCGGCACCATCATGAACATGAAGGTGGCCATCATGACCGACATCAGGATCTGCATGAGATAGCTGAGGAAGGCCGTCAGCGCGCCGATCTCCATGTGGCCGCCGTCGATGCGCTGGCCGCCGAACCACAGGACGGCGATCGAGGAGAGGTTCACGACCAGCATCACCGACGGGAACATCAGCGACATCAGCCGGCCGGCCTTGAGCGAGACGTCCATCAGCTCGGTGTTGGCACCCCCGAAGCGCCGCCGCTCGTGGGTGTCGCGGACGAAGGCGCGGATGACGCGGATGCCGGTGATCTGCTCGCGCAGCACGCGGTTCACGGTGTCGATGCGCTCCTGGACGCCCCGGAAGACCGGCCGCATCCGCCAGATGATCAGCGACACGATGATGCCGAGGATCGGCACGATCACCAGGAGCAGCGCGGACAGCGGCACGTCCTGGTTGAGCGCCATCACGATGCCGCCGACGCACATGATCGGGGCGGACACCATCAGCGTGAACGCCATCAGGACCAGCATCTGGACCTGCTGGACGTCGTTGGTGGTCCGGGTGATCAGCGAGGGCGCGCCGAACTGGCCCACCTCGCGGGAGGAGAAGGACTGCACCCGGTCGAAGACGGCGGCGCGCAGGTCGCGTCCCAGCGCCATGGACGTCTTCGCGCCGAAGTACACGGCGCCCACGGCGCACACGACCTGCACGAGGGTCACGCCGAGCATCCAGCCTCCGTAGCGGAGGATGTATCCGGTGTCACCCTTGACGACGCCGCCGTCGATGATGTCCGCGTTGAGGGTGGGCAGGTAGAGCGTGGCGAGCGTCTGGACGAGCTGCAGGAGCACGATCAGCGCGATGGGTTTGGAGTAGGGCCTCAGATACGCCCGCGTAAGTCGTACCAACACACAGGCAGCCTATGTGAGGGCCTCGCCACACGGCTTCCCGTTTTCCATGCGGGCGCCGTGACTCCGCATACACCCGTCATCATGGGAGCCGCACATGAAGGAAAGGGGTCGCCGTGGCGACGACACAACCGGCGCGGCCGGTGGAGCTGCCGAGGCAGGCGGGGCCGGCGGGCACGCTCCGCTACTGGGCCGCGGCGAAGGCCGCCGCGGGCACGGGCGAGGAGCCTTACGCGGCGCGTACGCTCGCGGACGCGCTGGCCGCGGCCCGGCGTCGGCACGCCGCGCGCCCCGAGTTCGCCCGGGTGCTGCTGCGCTGCTCGTTCCTCGTGGACGGCGACCCGGTCGGCACGCGCGACCACACGACGGTCCAACTGGCCGAGGGCGGCACCGTCGAGGTGCTCCCGCCCTTCGCAGGAGGGTGACCCCGGCACGATGACCAATCAGCCGCACAACGGATACGGGCACCGAGAGCCCTACGAACCGTACGAATCACGTGAGCCGTACGGTCCCTACGACCAGCAGGGCGTACAGCCTCCGGCCCAGCCCGGCTACGACGCCTATCAGCCGTACGACCCGTACGCGCAGCAGCCCCAGCAGCCGCAGAACCCCTCGGCGTGGCCCACTACGCAGGGCGGGCAGCAGGGCTACGCGCAGCAGGAGCCGGTGACGCAGACCTGGCAGACCCCGACCTGGGACACCCAGACGTGGCAGCAGCCGCTCGCGCCCTCGGCGGATCAGGGCTACGGCTCGTCGTGGCCCGGCGAGCCCGCGCCGGACGGCTCCTTCGCGGGCCACGGCCACGCGGCGGCCCCGGAGGCGCACGGCTTCGGGCAGCTGCCGGGCGAGCAGCCTCCCGTACAGCCCGAGGCGCAGCCGTACGCGCAGGTGCCGGGCGTGCCCGCCGCTCCGGAGCGGCAGATGACCGCCGCCGAGAAGGCCAAGGCGGAGGGCCGTCCGCAGATCCTCGCGCCGGGCTTCCAGCCGGCCGTGCTGACCGCCGTGCTCGCGGTACTGCTGGCGGCGGCCGCGCCGCTGGGGCAGGTCGCGCTGGCCGTGCCGGTGGCGCTGCTCCAGGCGGTGACGGCGGCGGGCTGGTTCCGGCTCAACGGCATGTGGCCGGCCCGGCAGGGCATCGCGCTCGCCTTCCTCGGCGGCCTGGCCGCGGACATCGGGCTGCTGGCCACGGACGCCGACCAGGCGCCGACCGTGCTCATGGGCACGCTCGGCGTGTGGGTGCTGCTGACGCTGGTGCTCCAGCTGCGCAGCCAGGCCTCGCCCGACGAGCGGCTGTACGGCCTGATGGTCGCCGGCGCCTCGGCCGCCCTCACGGTGGTCGCGGCCGGACACCTGGCCGCCACGACCTCCGACGCCGTCGTGATCGGCGCGGTCGCGGTCGCGGTGACGGCACTGGCCCGCGCGCTGCCGCTGCCGTCGGTCGCCTCCCCCGTCGTCGCCCTGGTCGCGGCCGCCGGTTCGGGCATCGCGACCGGTCAGCTGACCGGCTTCGGGGCCTCCGCGGCGCTGCTCGCCCTGGCGGCGGGCGTCTGCGCGCTGGCCGGCCTGCGCGCGGCGAGCTACGACTACCCGTCCCGCTTCGTGCACATGACGGCAGGCGTCGCGCTCCCGCTGGCGGCGGCCGCCCCAGCCGTCTACGTGCTCGGCCGGGCCCTCGGCTGATCGTCCCCTGATCAGCGGTTTCGCCGGTTTTCCGCCCCGTCCGGTTAGGCTCCCTGCACAGGCAGGGGGCCTGACCGTGACCCGGGGGAGCGAGAGAAACCGATGCGCGCGCTACGAATAACCCTGATCATCGCCGTCGTGCTCGGCGCTCTCTTCGTGGGCGCGGACCGGATCGCGGTGTACTTCGCCGAGGACCAGGCCGCGGAGAAGATACGCAGCTCACAGAACCTCTCGGGCACCCCCGACGTATCGATCAAGGGCTTCCCCTTCCTCACCCAGATCGCGAGCTCCTCCCTCGACGAGGTCGACGTGAAGCTCGACGGCGTGACCGCGGGGGCGGGCGACAAGTCGGTCCGCGTCACCGGCTTCGACGCCAAGCTCCAGGACGTGAAGATCAACAGCAGCTTCACCTCCGCCGTCGCCGACCGCGCGACGGGCACCGCCCACATCTCGTACGCCGACCTCACCAAGGCCGTGAACGACCCGGCCGTGACGGTCGGCTACGGCGGCACGAACGCGGCGGGCAAGAGCCAGGTGAAGGTCACCGGCAAGGTCTCGGTCATGGGCCAGAGCATCGAGCGCAGCGTCGAATCGACGGTTTCGGTCTCCGGGGGCGACACGATCAGTGTGCGGGCGGGGTCGATTCCGGCTCAGGGGTTCCCTGGTCTGGAGCAGTTGATCCGGCAGAAGATCGATTTCGACCGGAAGATCAGTGGGTTGCCGCGGGGGCTCAAGTTGGATTCTGTGGTGGCGACGGGGGATGGCGTGGACATCACGCTGACGGGGTCGCAGGTGAATCTGGCGGGGTGAGCCTCGGCTTTCGGGTGCGGGTTGTGTGCGCCTGCGGCGGGCTTTTCCCCCTACCCGCCCCTTCCCGAAACTGGGGGCAAGCCCCCAGACCCCCACAATCCAGCCCGTCCGGCGTTTGAGGACGCGCCCGCAGGGCGCCCCCGCCGCAGGCGCAAACAAACCCGCACTCAACAACGGCGAGCAACCCAAACCCACCGCCCCCCTCACTCGTGCGTGTTCGCCGCCTCAACCTCTTCCCGCGTCACACCCAGCAGATACAGAACCGTGTCCAGGAACGGCACGTTCACCGCCGTATGCGCAGCCTCCCGCACCACCGGCTTCGCGTTGAAGGCCACCCCCAGCCCCGCCGCGTTCAGCATGTCCAGATCGTTCGCACCGTCCCCGATCGCCACCGTCTGCGCGAGCGGAACTCCCGCTTCCGCGGCGAAGCGGCGCAGGAGGCGGGCCTTGCCCGCGCGGTCCACGATCTCGCCGGTGACCCGGCCGGTCAGCCGGCCGTCGACGACCTCAAGGGTGTTCGCCGAGGCGAAGTCCAGGCCGAGCCGCTCCCGCAGGTCGTCCGTGACCTGGGTGAACCCGCCGGAGACCACGCCCACCTGATAGCCGAGCCGCTTGAGCGTCCGGATCAGCGTGCGGGCGCCGGGGGTGAGCCGGACCTCGGCCCGGACCTTGTCCACCACGGACTCGTCGAGTCCGGCCAGCAGCGCCACCCGGGCGTGCAGCGACTGCTCGAAGTCCAGCTCGCCGCGCATCGCCCGCGCGGTCACCTCCGCGACCTCCGCCTCGCACCCGGCGTGCGCCGCGAACAGCTCGATGACCTCGTCCTGGATCAGCGTCGAGTCGACGTCCATCACGATCAGGCGCTGCGCCCGCCGCTGGAGCCCGGCCGCCACGACCGCCACGTCCACCCCACGCGCCGCGGCCTCCATGGCCAGCGCGGTCCGCAGGGACTCGGTCTCCGCGCCGGAGACGGCGAACTCGACCGCTGTGACGGGGTACTTGGCGAGCCGGAAGATGCGGTCGATGTTGCCGCCGGTGCCGGTGATGCGGGCCGCGATCGCGGCCGTCGACTCGGCGGTCAGCGGGTGGCCGAGCACCGTGACGTGGGAACGCCCCGTGCCACGCGGCCTGTTGTCGCCCCGGCCCGAGATGATCTCCGCCTGGAGGTGCAGCGAATCCGCCCAACTATGCACCGTCGCCCGCAGTTCGCCCTCCATCGGCCCCCCGCCCGACGGGGCGGTGACCAGCGCGCAGAGGGTGATGCGGCCCCGGGTGACGACCTGCTCGATGTCGACGACGTCGACGGCGAAAGCGGCGAGCGTGTCGAACAGTCCGGCGGTGATACCCGGCCGGTCCTTCCCGAAGATCTTGACGAGGAGGGTGGGTTCGTCGTCGCCGGTGACGGCGGTGGCAGGCGATGTCTGCGATGCGCTCATGGTGGTCCCACCGTATCCGGCCCCGCGGGGGATCCGTACACCTGTCCCGCCCGACCGTACGGCGAAGAACGGGACTACGGCGCGTTAACGCTGTCCGTCAGGTCGCCCGGGAGGAGCGCCGGGCGGCCGCCCCGGAGGTGGCGGGCCCTCCCCGGGGGCGGGCCCGCCGTAGCCGTACCCCCGGCGCGGCCGGGGCGGCGGCTTGGGCATCGCCGGCTGCGTCGGCGCGGTGCAGGGGCTGTCCACGGACGGCCCGTGAGAGGGATTCCCCGTCTCGCGCTTGTACGGATTCGTCTCGTCCCGCGCGGGCCGGTGGACCGGCGAGGGGTTGTAAGGGCCCGGAAGATAGGCCAGGTCAGGGTACGTACGAGCGCCTGCGCGCCCGTTGCCGGGCCGCACCGCGCGCCGTCCCGCCGCCCCCACCGCGCAGGCCAGCAGCCCTCCCGCCGCCCCGGCGACCGTGCCCCACAGGGCGCCCAGGCCCAGGGCCATCGGAGCGTTGCCCGTCAGCTCCAGGCTCGCCCCGACGGCGTCGAAGCCCAGGACGGACAGGCCGGCGTCCGCCTTGACGCGGGTCGCCAGCACCAGCAGCGGCAGCGCGAGCGCGGTGGCCACGCCCAGGGACACCGCGCAGCGCCCCGCGAAGGCCAGGAGGCCCAGCTCGCCCCGGGGCGTACGGACCGCGGCGAGCACCCCCGCCGCGAGGATCAGCAGCGCGCAGGCGAACCCCAGCAGCCACGCCCGGCTGTCGAGCTCCGCGAGCCGCCCCAGGGTCACCGGCTCGTCGGCCTTGGCGTGGAGCAGGTCGTCCAGCGGCGACGGCAGCACCTGGACCAGCGCGCCGGTGGCCGTACCCCGCCAGGAGACCAGGAGTCCCAGCGGCACCCCGAGCCACACCCCGTTCGGTGTCCCGAGCAGCGCCGCGCCCAGTACCCGCCCGGCGTGGGCGTCGACCGTCGCCGCGTACAGCGCCGCCGCCAGCCCCGCGCCGACCGCGAGGACCAGCACCGAGCACAGCGCCGAGACCGCCGGGCGCACCCCTCGGTGCAGCACCTCCCAGCCGCGCGGCAGCGGTGCGCGGCGGGCGGCCAGCACGGTGATCAGCAGAACGCCGAGCACCCACACCGCCCCGCCGAGCAGGGACGGGCCGGTCCGCACGGAGAAGCCCACCGACGCCTTGGCCCGCGCCAGCCCGGCGAGCCGGTCCGGCAGGCCGCCGCCGATGTTCCCGATGTCCCCGAGCCCCGGGACCACCAGGCCACCGCCGCCGCTCGTGCCACCGAGGCCGAGCCCGCTCCCGTCGATCGTGACCGTGTCCGAGCCCACCCAGGCCAGCCCGCCGAGCAGCAGCAGGAAGAGCACGGCCACCGTGCCCGCCCGCACGGCGAGTTCGCGCAGCGGCAGCGTGGCGCCGGCGGTGCGCAGCGACCGCGCGAAGACCAGGCCCAGCAGGAGCGCGCCCGCCAGGCTCACGCCCAGTGGCGCGATTTCGATGGCGCTGTGCGCCGCCGCGCCCTTCAGACCGAAGGCTTCGAGATCGCCCGAAGGAGTGACGGAGCCGCCCACCGCGAGTACGACGGCGGCTGCGGTCATCGGACCCAATGCGCCCGCCGTATCCGCACCGAGTAAATGCAGCCCGAGTGCCGCAATTCCCGCCATAGCGAGAAAAGCCCAGCTCACAGAGGCTATTGAGGTAAGAATCAGCTCTGCCGCGGAGATTGGGCCGATCCCGCGCCCACGCCTTTTGCCGATCATCACGGACCCCCCGGTACCGCCGCGTTGCCCGAATGCGCATGATCCGTACGTATCCGTGGCGGTAACCACTCTCAGGGTGTGTTTCGGGTCCGTCAACGGCGCTCGTCGAGGGGTTGCGCCCGTCCCCGACTTTTGGTTCTGGGACTGTGCCTGAAATAGTTCCTCCCGATGTTCGCCATCCCTAGACTCCCTGTGCAGGGGGCTCATCGGGGGACAAGTAGTGGGGCATGGAGTGCCGGAACTCGTACTGGAATTGAATGGACAGACCTGGACGCTCGATCCGTCCAGGTCGTACACCTTGGGGCGTGATCCGCAGGGTGACATGGTGTTGCAGGACGCTCGCGTCTCATGGCGGCACGCCACCGTGCGGTGGGGCGGGCGTGGCTGGGTCATCGAGGACCACGGCAGCACCAACGGCACATACGTGCAGGGGCAGCGGATCCACCAGATGGAAATCGGCCCAGGTTCGACCGTGCACCTGGGCAACGCGACGGACGGCCCGCGGCTGAATCTGGCCGCCGCCGGCGCCGGTGCCGGCGTCGGAGCTCCCGCCCCGGATCTCTACAGCGCGCAGACGGCGATGGCCGCCCCGCAGGCTCCGGCGCACCACCACCAGCCGCCGCAGCACCAGCAGCCCGGGGCCGGCTGGCAGCAGCCGCAGCCGCCGTACCAGCAGCAGGGGCAGGACGCCTGGCAGCAGCAGCACCAGCAGCAGCCGCAGGCGTACGTCCCGCAGCAGGCGCCGGAGCCCGCGCAGCAGCCCCCGGCGCACGGTGGCACCCCGCCGCAGGGCGGCGGCACCCCGCCGGTCTACGGCGACCGCAGCCCGACCAGCTTCCACCAGATGGCCGTCGGCCGCGGCGTGATGCGCATCGGCCGTGCCCTGGAGAACGAGCTGGTCGTCTCCGACCTCCAGGTCTCCCGGCACCACGCCGAGTTCCGGGCCACCGGTGACGGCCGCTTCGAGATCGTCGACCTCGGCAGCCACAACGGCACCTATGTCAACGGTCAGCCGGTCAGCCGGCAGCTCATCGGCCCGCACGACATCGTCGGTGTCGGCCACTCCACCTTCCGCCTGGTCGGCGACCGGCTGGAGGAGTTCGTCGACACCGGTGACGTCTCCTTCTCCGCCCGCCACCTGACGGTCACGGTCGACGGCGGCAAGCAGATCCTCAAGGACGTCTCCTTCGGCGTCCCCGAGAAGTCCCTGATCGCCGTCATCGGCCCGTCCGGCTCCGGCAAGTCCACCCTGCTCAAGGCGCTCACCGGCTACCGCCCGGCGAACGAGGGCGACGTCCTCTACGACAACCGCAACCTCTACAAGCAGTTCGCCGAGCTGCGCCAGCGCATCGGTCTGGTCCCGCAGGACGACATCCTGCACAAGGAACTCACCGTCCGTAAGGCGCTGCGCTACGCCGCCAAGCTCCGCTTCCCCGGCGACACCGCGGCCTCCGAGCGCGAGGCCCGGATAGGCGAGGTGCTGACCGAGCTCAAGCTCGACATCCACGCGGAGAAGAAGGTCACCTCCCTCTCCGGCGGTCAGCGCAAGCGCGTCTCCGTCGCCCTGGAGCTGCTCACCAAGCCGTCGCTGATCTTCCTGGACGAGCCCACCTCCGGTCTCGACCCGGGCATGGACCGCGACGTGATGCAGCTGCTCCGCGGCCTCGCCGACGACGGCCGCACGGTCCTGGTGGTCACCCACTCCGTCGCCGAGCTCGCGATCTGCGACAAGCTGCTGGTCATGGCCCCCGGCGGCGCCGTCGCCTACTTCGGGCCGCCCGAGGAGGCGCTCAACTTCTTCGGCTACGACACCTGGGCGGACGTCTTCTCCGCCTTCGAGAACTACCGCGACTACGACTGGTCGGGCCGCTGGCGCGGCTCGCAGCACTACCAGATGTACGCCGCGGACATCGACGCCGTCGCCCCGCAGTCCGTGCACGTCCAGCCGCAGATGGTCCGCCCGCCCAAGGCGCAGAGCTGGGGCTCCCAGCTGTGGACCCTGATGCGCCGCTATGTCTCGGTCATCGCCTCGGACCGCGGCTTCCTGGGCCTGATGCTGATCCTGCCCGCGGTGCTCGGCGGGGTGAGCTGTGTGATCCCCTCCGACTACGGCCTCGCCGCCCCGGCGAAGGGCCACTTCAACCAGGACGCCGGCACGATCATGCTGATCCTCGCGGTCGGCATGTGCTTCTCCGGCGCCGCCAACTCCGTCCGGGAGCTGATCAAGGAACGGGTCATCTACGAACGGGAACGCGCCGTCGGCCTCTCCCGCTCCGCGTATCTGATGTCCAAGGTGGTCGTCCTCGGCGCGATCACCGCGGTGCAGGCCGTCCTCATCTGTGCCATCGGCTTCTCGGTCCGCAAGCTGCCCGAGCAGGGCCTGATCATCAAGTCCCTGCCCGCCGTCGAACTCTGCCTCGTGATCATCGCGCTCGGCTTCACCTGCATGATGATCGGCCTCGTGATCTCCTCCCTGGTGAAGACCAGCGAGAAGACCATGCCGCTGCTGGTGATGTTCGCGATCGTCCAGGTCGTCTTCACCGGCATCATGTTCAAGATCTACGACTCGCCCGGCATCGAGCAGTTCGCCTGGCTGATGCCGGCCCGCTGGGCCCTCGGCGGCCTCGCCGCCACGCTGGACCTGTCGCACATCATGGCGCCGATGGACAAGAACGACCGCAACAACGTCGACCCGCTGTGGGCGCACACCGCGAGCCAGTGGGGCATCGACGTGGTCGTCCTCATCGCCCTCGGCGTCCTCTGCGGCTTCGCGGTCGTCCGGCTGCTGCGCCGCCACGAGCCCGAGGTCATGCGCAAGTAACGCCACCTCCGCGCACGCCGAAGGGCGGCACCCGGTACGGGTGCCGCCCTTCGGCGTGTGTGCTGTCCGTCGAGGCCGCTCAGTAGGCGGAGTTGACGTTGTCCATCGAGCCGTACACCTTGGCCGCGTAGTTGCAGGCGGCGGTGATGTTGGCGACCGGGTCGTAGATGTCCCAGGAGGTGCCGTCGACGTGGTACGCCTTGAAGGTCGGGTCGATCACCTGGAGCAGCCCCTTGGAGGGGATGCCCGCGGCGGCGTTGGAGTCCCAGTTGTTGATCGCCTGGGGGTTGCCCGTCGACTCGCGCATGATGTTGCGCTTGAGGCCGTCGAAGGTGCCGGGGATGCCCTTGGCGCGCATGATGTCGAGCGCCTCGTTGATCCAGCCGTCGAGGTTGTTCGCGTAGGTCTTCTTCGCGGGGGCCGGGGCGGCCTCGACCGGCTTGCGCTCCTCGGAACGGCTCGCGGCCTCCTTGTCGGCCCGCTCCTTGTCGGCCTTCGCCTTGGCGTCGGCCTCGGCCTTCTGCTTGGCGTCGGCCTCGCTCTTCGCCAGCTTGGCGGCGTTGTCCGACTGCTTGCCGAGCTGCTCCTGCTGGTCCTGCACACCGAGGGCGGAGGCGCTCCACGCGACGGGCTTGACCGTGATCGACTGGGTGTCGGCGTCGGCCGAGCCACCGGGGACGGCGGCGAACGCCAGGGCGGCGACACCCGCGGCGGCGATGCCGGCGGCGGAGAACTTGTGGATCTTCGTCAGACGGCTATAGCCGGAGATGGGGGAGCGCATGCTGAGCTGAACCTCTTCCAATCGCTTGAGTCGCAGTGGCCCGGATCGGCGCGTTCGAATGAGCGCCGCGTCTCGATCGACGGCGCCCTGCGACTGGGCAATTGTTAGCGGCCGCAAAATGCTGTGGCAAAGGTGCGACGTACTACCCGGCTTCGTTGCGGAGGGGCTCGCGCGGGGGTGCCGGAACTGGGCGGAATCGCCCCGGCTACCCGCTTACGGCGGCCTTACACATCCACTAGCCCGGGTCGTAGGTGATCTGTGTCCTATGCCGGGGCTCACACCGGGGGCAGCCCTGCCTCACCCGGTGTGAGCACCCAGGAGCTTTGCGTATGTGATCGTTTGCTCAGATCTCCACCAGCACCTGGTCCAGGCTCTTGCGGACCAGGTCCGGCACTTCACAGTCCGTGGCCGGATACCCGACCGGGATCACCGCAAACGCCTTCTCGTTCACCGGCCGCCCCAGCGCCTCGGACAGGAACCGCATCGGGCTGGGCGTGTGCACCAGGGCCGCCAGCCCCGACAGGTGCAGCGCCGACAGCAGCATCCCGACCGCGATGCCCACCGACTCGTCCACGTAGTAGTGCTTGCGCTTGTCCCCGCCCGCACCCAGCCAGTACCGCTGCTGGAAGACGACGATCAGCGCGGGCGCGTCCGTCAGGTGCGGCTTCACCTCGTCCGTGCCCAGCGGCCGCAGCGCGGCCAGCCACTCCTCGCCCAGCCGCCCGTCGTAGGAGATCCGTTCCTCCTCCTCGGCGGCGGCGCGGATCCGCCGCCGCACCTCGGGGTCCTTCACCAGGGCGAACGTCCACGGCTGCTGGTGCGCCCCGGAGGGCGCGGTGGCCGCGCACGCGATCGCGTCCCTGACCACCTGCTCCGGCACCGGGTCCGTGGAGAACTGCCGTACGGTCCTGCGCCCGTCCATCCGCTCGCGCAGCTCGGCGGCGCGGGCCAGGGACTCGGCGGCGGGCATCCGCTCGGGGCGGTAGGGCACCGGCCGGTAGGGATCGCCGTGGGTCGGTGTCCACTGTGTCGTTGGTATAGACATGCTCCGAGTCTGGTCCGCGACGGCGGTCCGCGTGGGGCACATCGCGGAACTCGCCCACCGGACTCCCCGGACCCGGACCCAGGCGGGACCGGGCAGGGCCGGGCCGGATCCGGGGCGGACCGGGACCTCCGACCTAGGCCGCCGGTCCGGGGCCAGGGCCTCCGGCGGCCCGATACGCCCCCTCACCCACCTCGGTACCGTGACCACATGACCACCGGCCCACGCTCCGGCCTCACCGCCGTGAGCACCGCGCTCCTCGCCATGAGCAGACACCTCCAGGTGCACGACGTCCTCAAGACGATCGTCGTCTCCGCCCGCGAGCTCCTGGACGCCGAATACGCCGCGCTCGGCGTACCGGACGATCACGGAGGCTTCGCGCAGTTCGTCGTCGACGGCGTCAGCGACGAGCAGTGGAAAGCCATCGGCCCGCTGCCCCGGCAGCACGGCATCCTCGCCGCGATGCTCCACGACGCCACCCCGCAGCGCCTCGGCGACCTCCGCGAGGACCCCCGCTTCGAGGGCCTGCCCGAGGCCCACCCCGACATGACCGACTTCATCGGCATGCCCGTCGCCGACGGCGAGGAGATCCTCGGCGCCCTCTTCCTCGCCAACAAGAAGTGCCCCAAACCGGCCGACGGCTGCGCCTTCACCGTCGAGGACGAGGAACTCCTCGGCGTCCTCGCCCAGCACGCCGCCATAGCCCTCACCAACGCCCGGCTCTACGAACGCAGCCGCGAGCTCACCATCGCCGGGGAGCGCGCCCGCCTCGCCCACGAGCTGCACGACGCCGTGGCCCAGAAGCTCTTCTCCCTGCGCCTGACCGCCCAGGCCGCCACCGCGCTCGTCGACCGCGACCCCGCACGCGCCAAGGACGAGCTGCACGAGGTGGCCCGGCTCGCCGCGGAGGCCGCCGACGAGCTGCGCGCCGCCGTGGTGGAGCTGCGCCCCGCGGGCCTCGACGAGGACGGGCTCGTCGCCACCCTGCGCACCCAGATACAGGTCCTGGACCGGGCTCACACCGCCCGCGTCACCTTCGCCTCCCACGGCGTACGGGCCCTGCCCGCCGCCCAGGAGGAGGCGCTGCTGCGCGTCGCCCAGGAGGCCCTGCACAACGCCCTGCGGCACTCCGGCGCCGAGCACGTGGACGTCACCCTCACCCGTGTGGGCCAGGGCGCCGGGCTGTGCGTCACCGACGACGGCCGCGGCTTCGAGCCCGACACCGTCCGCCGCGCGGGCCGCCACCTCGGACTCGTCTCCATGCGGGACCGGGCGGCCGGCGTCGGCGGCGGTCTGACCGTTACCTCGGCGCCCGGGAAGGGCACCGCGATCGAGATGGAGGTGCCAGGTGGCTGAGGAACACGGGATCCGGATCCGGGTGCTGCTGGTCGACGACCACCAGGTGGTCCGCCGGGGCCTGCGGACGTTCCTGGAGGTCCAGGACGACATCGAGGTGGTCGGGGAGGCCGCCGACGGTGCCGAGGGCGTCGAGCGGGCCGAGGAGCTGCGCCCCGACGTCGTCCTCATGGACGTGAAGATGCCCGGCACCGACGGCATCGAGGCGCTCCGCAGGCTCCGGGAGCTCGACAACCCCGCCCGGGTGCTGATCGTCACCAGCTTCACCGAGCAGCGGACCGTGATCCCCGCCCTGCGGGCCGGTGCGGCGGGCTACGTCTACAAGGACGTGGACCCCGATGCCCTCGCGGGTGCGATCAGGTCCGTGCACGCCGGGCACGTCCTGCTCCAGCCCGAGGTGGCCGGCGCCCTGCTGTCCCAGGAGGAGGCGGGCGGCGGCCAGGGGAGAGGCAACGCCCTCACCGAGCGCGAGCGGGAGGTGCTCGCCCTGATCGCCGACGGCCGGTCCAACAGGGAGATCGCCCGCGCTCTCGTCCTGTCGGAGAAGACTGTCAAGACCCACGTGTCGAACATCCTGATGAAGCTGGACCTCGCCGACCGCACCCAGGCGGCCCTGTGGGCGGTCCGACATGGCATCGGAGCCTGATCGCGGCTAACCGGAACGTCGTCTTCAGATCAGAGATTCATACGGTCGTGTGGTGGTCCACCTGGCCCCGCAACCTGACCGTCCGTGACCCGTTTTCCATGGCGTACGCGGCGGCTGGCCGTGGCAACGTTCCAGGAAGGTCATTAGAAGAGTGAAGAACATGAAGAAGGTCGCTGCCGTCACGATCGCCCTCGGCGGTCTCGCCTTCGCGGGCGCCGGTGCGGCCTCCGCCCACCAGGCCGAGGGCGAGGCGAAGAACTCGCCCGGCGTCGTTTCCGGCAATGTCATCCAGGTGCCGGTCGGCGTGGACGCGAACGTGTGCGGCGACACCATCAACGTGGTGGGCTTCCTCAACCCGGCGGCCGGGAACCTCTGCGTCAACAAGTAATCGACGTGCCGTCTGCCCGGCTCCGGTCCACGGGGCCCGGGCAGACGGGGGCGATCACTCGTCCGAATGAGGGCAAACACCGCCGATGGCCGTGCCATCGGCGGTGCGCTGGCGTTCATATCTACGCGACCCCGCGGCTGGGGTCGTCAAGGACATCAGCAGAAGGAAGACCCCTCTATGAACAGTGCCAAGAAGGCCGCCCTCGTCCTGGCCGCGGCAGGCATGGCTCTCAGCGCCTCCGTCGGCGCCGCCGGCGCCCATGACTTCGACGGCTCCTTCGCCGACGGCGTCGCCGAGGGCTCGCCCGGCATCGTCTCCGGCGACGTCATCCAGATCCCGGTGCAGGTGCCGATCAACCTCTGCGGCAACTCCATCGACATCCTGCTCGCGATCCTGAACCCGACCTTCGGCAACACCTGCGTCAACTCCTGATCCGACGCACGCCGACTCAGGGCCCGGAAGGCCCCGCGAACCCTGCGGGGCCTTTCCGCTGTTCAAGGGTCTAGGCCCGCTGCTCGACCATCGCGTTGTACGCCGCGACCTGCGCCCGCCGGGCGACCCGCTCCACCGGCCGCAGCGCCCGCGCCCGTGCCGCCATCTCGGACGCGCTGACCGCGCCACCGTGCTCACGGCCCCCGCCGTCCCCCGGCGCGTACGCGATCGAGATCAGCGCGCCCACCCGCTGCGCCAGCTCCAGCACCCGCACCGCACGCGGCGGATAGCCGGGGGCGAGCACCTCGCGGCCCCGCTCGGCCCGTGCGCGGTACGCCTCGAGCGCCGCCTGGGCCACCGGGCCGGAGCCCGCCACGTCCAGCCGGGTGAGCGCCTCGGTCGCGTCGCGCAGCGCCTCCGCCAGCTCCCGCTCGGCCTCGCCGAGCGAGGGCACGTCCGCGGGCGGCGCCTCGCGCACGGGCAGGCAGTGCCACACCACCTCCACGTGCACATCACCGGCCGGGCCCGCCTCGTACACCTCCGGCACGAGGCCCAGGGCGGCACCGCAGGCGATGACCGCCTCCTCGGCCTCCAGGGCCCGGGCGTTGAACTCCGGTGGCCCGCTGAGGCCCAGCGGATGGCCGGGCGCCGGCAGCGCGAGGCGCAGCCCCGTCGCCCCGAGCGCGCGGAGCCGGCCGAGGGCAAGGGTCAGGCCGACCGGGCCGGCCTCCCCGGGCAGACCGGTGACGCGGTGCACGGCGTCGTCACCCGTGATCCGGTGCGCGGCGTCATCGGGAGAGGTGAATCCGGCAATGAGGGCATTTCCCCACGCAGTGAACCGTCCTGAGCGGTGTTCGTCGAGCATGGCCCCAGCCTAAGGACCGGCACCGACAACGGGTGGCGTAAGTTCTTCCCTGGGGGCTGTCCCTGGGGGCTTCGCCTACAGGCGCAAGCGACGACGACACTGCAAGACGACACTGCAATGGGAGACAACGCGCTCATGAGCGAAGTGCTGGAACTGGTGGACGTATCCGTGGTCCGCGAGGGCCGGGCTCTGGTGGACCAGGTCTCCTGGTCGGTCAAGGAAGGGGAGCGCTGGGTCATCCTCGGCCCCAACGGCGCCGGCAAGACCACCCTCCTCAATGTCGCCTCCAGCTATCTCTTCCCCACCACGGGCACCGTCAAGGTCCTGGGGGAGAAGCTCGGCGCGGTCGACGTCTTCGAGCTCCGCCCCCGCATCGGCGTCGCCGGCATCGCCCTCGCCGACAAGCTGCCGCGCAGCCAGACCGTCCTGCAGACGGTCCTCACCGCCGCGTACGGCATGACGGCCACCTGGCAGGAGGACTACGAGGAGGTCGACGAGCAGCGCGCCCGCGCCTTCCTCGACGTCCTCGGCATGACGGAGTACCTGGACCGGAAGTTCGGCACCCTCTCCGAGGGCGAGCGCAAGCGCACCCTGATCGCCCGCGCGATGATGACCGACCCCGAGCTGCTGCTCCTCGACGAGCCCGCCGCGGGCCTCGACCTGGGCGGCCGCGAGGACCTCGTGCGCCGTCTCGGCCGCCTCGCCCGCGACCCCCTCGCGCCCTCGATGCTCATGGTCACCCACCACGTCGAGGAGATCCCCCCGGGCTTCACCCACGTCCTGATGATCCGTCAGGGCAAGGTGCTCGCCGCGGGCCCCGTCGAGCTCGAGCTCACCTCCCGCAACCTCTCCCACTGCTTCGGCCTCCCGCTGGTCGTCGAGCGTCAGGGACAGCGCTGGACGGCCCAGGGCCTGCCCCTCTCCTGACCCCCGCCCCACCGCGCGCCGTCCCCGCGCACTGTCCGGCGACCGCCGCCACGCCTACCATGAACACGTGGACACATGGGTGTGGTGGCTGGTCGCCGCCGTCGGACTGGGCATTCCGCTCGTCGTCACCGCGATGCCCGAGTTCGGCATGCTCGCCGTCGGGGCCGTGGCCGCCGCCGTCACCGACCGGCTCGGGGGCGGCGCCGTCAGCCAGTTCGTCGTCTTCGCCGTCGTCTCGGTCGCCCTCATCGCCGTCGTCCGCCCGGTCGCCAACCGCCACCGCTCCCAGCGCCCCGCCCTGGAGACCGGCGTCGACGCGCTGAAGGGCCGCCAGGCGATCGTCCTGGAGCGGGTCGACGGCACCGGCGGCCGCATCAAGCTCGCCGGCGAGATCTGGTCCGCGCGCTCCTACGACGCCGAGCGCAGCTACGAGGCGGGCCAGCAAGTGGATGTCGTCGAGATCGACGGCGCGACGGCCCTCGTGCTGTGACCGCCGCCGACCGCCCCCGCGCCACGGCGGGGCACACCCGGAAACGAGCGGCGCACGGCTTGATATGCCCTCATCGCCTGCACGGCGCCGCCGCGTTCTGAAAGACTTCTCCGAAGAGATCAACACCGACAGGCACGGGGAGCCACGATGGAACCGATCATCATCGTCCTGATCATCTTGGTGGTGCTCGTCTTCATCGCCCTCATGAAGACGGTCCAGGTGATCCCACAGGCCAGCGCCGCCATCGTCGAGCGCTTCGGCCGCTACACCCGGACCCTCAACGCCGGTCTGAACATCGTCGTCCCCTTCATCGACTCGATCCGCAACCGCATCGACCTCCGCGAGCAGGTCGTGCCGTTCCCGCCGCAGCCGGTGATCACCCAGGACAACCTCGTCGTCAACATCGACACCGTCATCTACTACCAGGTGACCGACGCGCGCGCCGCGACCTACGAGGTCTCCAGCTTCATCCAGGCCATCGAGCAGCTCACCGTCACCACCCTGCGCAACATCATCGGTGGCATGGACCTGGAGCGGACCCTCACCTCCCGCGAGGAGATCAACGCGGCCCTGCGCGGCGTGCTCGACGAGGCCACCGGCAAGTGGGGCATCCGCGTCAACCGCGTGGAGCTCAAGGCCATCGAGCCGCCCACCTCCATCCAGGACTCGATGGAGAAGCAGATGCGCGCCGACCGTGACAAGCGCGCCGCGATCCTCACCGCCGAGGGCATCCGGCAGTCCCAGATCCTGACCGCCGAGGGCGAGAAGCAGTCCGCGATCCTGCGCGCCGAGGGTGAGGCCAAGGCCGCCGCCCTGCGCGCCGAGGGCGAGGCCCAGGCGATCCGCACGGTCTTCGAGTCCATCCACGCCGGCGACCCCGACGAGAAGCTGCTCTCCTACCAGTACCTCCAGATGCTGCCGAAGATCGCCGAAGGCGACGCCAACAAGCTCTGGATCGTGCCCAGCGAGATCGGCGACGCCCTCAAGGGCCTGAGCGGCGCCGTCGGGAACTTCGGCCCCATGGGCCCCTCGCGCTCCGGCGGCGGCCAGAACCCCAAGATCACCAAGGAGACCCCCCGCCGGGAGCAGCCGCCCATCGACTGACACCCGCCTGCGCGCGAGGTCAGTGAGGCCCTCGACCTGCGCCGGGCCCTTCCTGCATGATCAGTAAGGCCCCTCGACCCCCTCAGGGCGGGGAGGCGACACACTGACCATGAAGGAGATGGCCTTGTCCATCTGGGAAGCACTCGCGATCTTCGCCGCAGGCATCGGCGCGGGCACCATCAACACCATCGTCGGCTCCGGCACCCTCTTCACCTTCCCGGTGCTCCTCGCCGTCGGACTCCCACCGATCACCGCGAACGTCTCCAACACCCTCGGCCTCGTCAGCGGCAACATCAGCGGCGCCATCGGCTACCGCCGCGAACTGCGCGGCCAGCGCCGCCGCATCCTCCGCTTCGGCCTCACCGCCCTGATCGGCGGCCTCGCCGGAGCGATCCTGCTGCTCGCGCTCCCCTCCAGGGCCTTCGATACGATCGTGCCCGCCCTCATCGGCCTCGCACTGGTCCTCGTCGTCCTCCAGCCCCGGCTCGCCAGGGCGCTCGCCCGCCGCCGCGAACGCAACGGCACCACCGACGCCCCCACCGACGGCGGCGTCGCCCTCCTCCTCGGCCTCCTGCTCGCCAGCGCCTACGGCGGCTACTTCGGCGCGGCCCAGGGCGTCCTCTACCTCTCCCTGGTGGGCCTGCTGCTCCGCGACGACCTCCAGCGCGTCAACGCCCTCAAGAACGTCCTCGCCGTCGTCGTCAACGGCGTCGCCGCGCTCTTCTTCCTCTTCGTAGCCGACTTCGACTGGACCGCCGTGCTCCTCATCGCCGCCGGCTCGACCCTCGGCGGCCAGCTGGGCGCCAGGATCGGGCGCCGCCTGCCGCCCACCGCGCTGCGCGGCGTCATCGTCGTGGTCGGCGTCGTGGCCATCGTGCAGATGCTGCTGAAGCACTGACGAAAACGGTGGGGGCCGGGGGACAAGCTCCCCCGGCCCCCCCACCGCTCAGGCGGACACCGCCACCCGACCCGCCAGCCACTCCGGCAACCCCTCCCGCGCCCCCAGCGCGAGCACGAGCGCGTCCGCCGGGGTCGGCTCGAACGGCGCCGCCAGCAACCGCATCCCCGCCTGCTCCGGAGTACGGTCCGCCTTGCGGTGGTTGTCCTCCGCGCACGCCGCGACCGTGTTCAGCCAACTGTCCTCGCCCCCGCGCGAGCGCGGCACCACGTGGTCCACCGTCGTCGCCCGCCGGCCGCAATACGCGCACCGGTGCCCGTCCCGCACCAGCACCCCGCGCCGCGACCACGGAGCCCGTCTTCGGAACGGCACCCGTACGTACCGGCACAGCCTGATCACCTGAGGCACCGGCACCTCGACCGCCGACGCCCGGACCCGTCGCCCGGGCCGCGCCTGCTCGACCACGGCCTTGCCCTGGAGCACGAGCACCACCGCACGCCGCAGCGACACCGTCGCCAACGGCTCGAAACTCGCATTGAGCACCAACGTCTCCCGCATCGCACACCTCCCGGCCCGTCCCCGCCCCAGCGGCAAAGATGGCTCAACTGTGCCCCTGGACAGATCGGGAGACAACGTAATTTCGGTGCGGCGAAAGGGAGTTGAAGAGCAGGGGAAGAGGGGGGAACGCTCCGGACCCTTCCCCCGTGTGTCACAGGGCCCGGAGCGTACGACAGCGGACGCGGCCGCCCGGCGCGATGCCGGACTCCGGCAGACGGCCGGCGCACGCGCGCCCCGCCGCCCCCGCCACTGCGGTGTCCACTGCCCGACGGCCATGCGGAGCCGTCAGCCATGCACCACTGTGCGATCCGGGGCGGCGGGGCGCAACGGATTTTCCGGTCGGCCCCCGCCGGTACGGGCCTCAGCCGGCGGCCGGCACCTCGTACTCACCGATCAACTGCGCCCGGCCCAGGGCGTGGAAGCGCAGGTTGAAGCCCACGACCGCGGGCGACGCGTCGGCGTCCGGGCCCAGCTTCTCCTCGTCCACCGCGTAGACCGTGAACACGTAGCGGTGCGGGCCGTCGCCGGGCGGCGGAGCGGCACCGCCGAAGTCCCGCGTGCCGTAGTCGTTGCGCACATGGACGGCACCCTCGGGCAGCCCCTTCAGCTCACCGCTCCCCGCCCCGGCGGGCAGCTCTGTCACGGACAGCGGGAGGTCGAACAGCACCCAGTGCCAGAAGCCGCTGCCGGTCGGCGCGTCCGGGTCGAAGCACGTCACGGCGAAGCTCTTCGTGCCCTCCGGGAACCCCTCCCAGCGCAGCTGCGGCGAGAGATTGCCCCCGGCGAAGACCTGGGCGTCACCCAGCGTCCCACCGGGCGTCAGATCCTCGCTCATCACCGTGAACGAGGCCACCGGCGGGTGGAATTCATGGGGGAGCGGCGGTCGCTTCTGCTCGGGCACTTCGGTGCCTCCTTGTACGCGCGGACGATGAAGCCGCCAGCCTAACCAGGCACCGCCCGCGCGGGCTGCGACCATACGGAGTGTGCTCCGACAGCTTCTTCTCCCCCGCCGGCGACCGGCCGGGCGCACCCTGCGCGCGCTCACCGCCCTCCTCGCCGCCCTGCCCCTGCTCCTGCTGCCCGCCTGCTCGTCCGGCGGCCACAAGAGCGGGAAGACGACCTCGACCGCGAGCCCGGCGCGGCAGACCCCGGGCTCCGCCGGGTCTCCCGCCTGGGCGAAGGGCATGCGGACGACCACCCCGGACCGGCTGCCCGCCGAGGCCCGCAAGACCCTCGAACTCATCGACAAGGGCGGCCCCTTCCCGTACGACAAGGACGGCACCGTCTTCGGCAACCACGAGAACCGGCTGCCGAAGCAGGCCCGCGGCTACTACCACGAGTACACCGTCCCCACCCCCGGCTCCCGCACCCGCGGCGCACGCCGCATCATCACCGGGAACCACGCCGAGCGCTTCTACACCGGCGACCACTACGAGACCTTCGAAGCGGTGGTAAAACCATGACCGGCCCGCTGCCCGCACCCGGCCTCACCGGCCTCTTCATCGGCACCGTCCCCCCGGGGCTCTACCGTCTGCCCCCCACCGAGACAGCTTCCCGCGTCATCTCGCTCGCCGCCGAGGCCGACTGGCGGACGGCCACCGTGCCGCTGGGCGGGGTGACGGGCAAGGCCGGATTCCTCGACCGCTGCGCGACCGCCCTCGACTTCCCCCAGTGGTTCGGCCACAACTGGGACGCCCTCGCCGACTGCCTCATGGACCTCTCCTGGTGGCGCGACGAGAGCAAGGCCCGCGGCTACCTCCTCCTAGTGGAGGGCTGGGACGCCTTCCACGACGCGGCCCCGAAGGACGCCCGCACGGCGGAGGCGGTCCTCGGCGACGCCGTCGACTACTGGGCCGAGGGCGAGTCACCCCTCGCGGTCCTGCTCGGCTGACCTCGTGCCCGCCGTACGGACCGGTGCCCTTCCGGCCCGTACGGCGCGGGCGGAGACCCCGGTCAGAACCAGTTGCGCCGGCCGCCGACCTCCGCGAGCCACTGGTGGAGGCAGGCGGCCTCTTCTTCCTCTCCGGATCTCCGGACCCGCCCGTGCCACGGGCCCTTCCAGTACGCTCGATCAGCATGATCGCCGCGCCTGACCGTATGCCGATCGCCCGGCACTTCTTCGACCGTCCGGTGCTGGACGTCGCCCCCGACCTGCTCGGCCGCACCCTCGTACGGACCAGCCCGGCCGGACCGATCGAGCTCCGCATCACGGAGGTCGAGGCATACGCGGGCCAGGTGGACCCCGGCTCGCACGCCTACCGCGGTCGTACCGAGCGGAACGCGGCGATGTTCGGACCCCCGGGTCATGCGTACGTCTACTTCATCTACGGCATGTGGTTCAGCCTGAACCTCGTCTGCGGCCCGGAGGGCACGGCGAGCGGAGTCCTGCTGCGGGCCGGCGAGGTGCTCAAGGGTGCGGAGCTCGCCCGCGAGCGGCGCCCGAAGGCACGGAAGGACCGCGAGCTCGCCCAGGGCCCGGCGCGCCTGGCCACGGCGCTCGACGTCGACCGCGGCCTCAACGGCACCGATCTCTGCGCGGGCCCCGACGCACCGCTGTCCCTCCTCACGGGCCACCCGATCCGTCCCGGTCAGCTGCGCAGCGGCCCCCGCACGGGAGTGGGCGGCGAGGGCGCGGCACACCCCTGGCGTTTCTGGGCGGACGGCGACCCGACCGTCAGTCCCTACCGCGCACACGTGCCGCGGAACCGGGGCAAGAGCGGCGCGTAGGAACGGTGCTTGACTCCGGGCCGCGGAAGACCTAACGTAGCCCGAGCCGCTTGAGACGGACGGCGCCTTGTGCGCGGACCGGTGGGTGGCACAACCACTACTGACGAGGACCACCCCGGATCGGGGTCTTATTTCGCTGTGTCGAAATATGGCTCGATCGGCTCGATTAGGAGCCGCACGGGAAAGCCGCTAAAGTAGTGGACACGCCGGAAGGCGCGAAACAAACCCCCTCCGACGGGGATCGGAAACGAATTCGAGCCGGGAACGGCACGGAAAAGGATCTGATAGAGTCGGAAACACGAAATACCGAAGGGAAGCGCCCGGAGGAAAGCCCGAGAGGGTGAGTACAAAGGAAGCGTCCGTTCCTTGAGAACTCAACAGCGTGCC
>NZ_JBFBBD010000076.1:0-32286 GCF_040689515.1 Streptomyces sp. NPDC051173 | reverse complement strand
CGCCTGCGGCGGGCTTGTTCCCCAGCCCCGCCCCTTCCCGAAACTGGGGCGCTGCCCCAGACCCCGCAACACGCTTCGCGCGTTGTCCTCAAACTCCCCCAGACTCCGTCCGGGGGTGCCCCCACGGGCTGGTTTGTGCGGACCGTACCCGCACTCAGACCCGCCCAATGAGTCGCGTTCCACACCCACCCCGGCGTTCCGGCACCGTCGCGTCGGATAGCCTGACGCCGGATCTCTTGACACCGAGAGAGATCCCCACAAATGGGCAGGGACACCCAACCCCAGTTCGCAGCAGGAGATCGCCATGACCCGCACTCCCGTCAATGTCACCGTCACCGGCGCTGCCGGTCAGATCGGCTACGCGCTGCTCTTCCGCATCGCCTCCGGCCAGCTGCTCGGCGCGGACGTGCCGGTCAAGCTCCGTCTGCTGGAGATCCCGCAGGGCCTGAAGGCCGCCGAGGGCACCGCCATGGAGCTCGACGACTGCGCGTTCCCGCTGCTGCGCGGCATCGACATCACGGACGACCCGAACGTCGCCTTCGCCGGTGCGAACGTCGCGCTGCTGGTCGGCGCCCGCCCCCGCACCAAGGGCATGGAGCGCGGTGACCTGCTGGAGGCCAACGGCGGCATCTTCAAGCCGCAGGGCGCGGCGATCAACGCGCACGCCGCGGACGACATCAAGGTCCTCGTCGTCGGCAACCCGGCGAACACCAACGCCCTGATCGCCCAGGCCGCCGCGCCGGACGTCCCGGCGGAGCGCTTCACCGCGATGACCCGCCTGGACCACAACCGCGCGATCTCGCAGCTGGCGCGGAAGACCGGCACCCCGGTCTCCGAGATCAAGAAGCTGACGATCTGGGGCAACCACTCCGCCACGCAGTACCCGGACATCTTCCACGCCGAGGTCGCGGGCAAGAACGCCGCCGAGGTCGTGAACGACCAGGCGTGGCTGGCCGACACCTTCATCCCGACCGTCGCCAAGCGCGGTGCCGCGATCATCGAGGCCCGTGGCGCCTCGTCGGCCGCCTCCGCCGCCAACGCCGCGATCGACCACGTGCACACCTGGGTCAACGGCACCGCCGCCGGTGACTGGACTTCGATGGGCATCCCGTCGGACGGCTCCTACGGCGTGCCCGAGGGCATCATCTCGTCCTTCCCGGTCACCACGAAGGACGGCAAGTACGAGATCGTCCAGGGCCTGGAGATCGACGAGTTCTCCCGCGCCCGCATCGACGCCTCCGTGCAGGAGCTCGTCGAGGAGCGCGACGCGGTGCGCGCCCTCGGCCTCATCTGAGCCGTCGCGCCGATCGGCCCACCGATCGAATTCGTACAGGCTTACTGACGTACGTCCGTACGCGTCGAATTCCGGCCCGCTATTCGTTCCCGCACGGGGACGGTGGCGGGCCGTTCGACTTATTCTGGGTTCTCCGAAAGTGCGTCAACTCCTGCAGATTCGCAGGCGAGTTCGACGATCGGGGGACGTATGTCAACTCCTGTTGGACGTGAGTCCCGCACAGAGGCCACGAGACTTCTCTGCGCGGGCACCTATCTGGACATCGGGTTCCGCCGCCGGGTCATCGAGGAACTGGTGGAGCATGAGGAGCGCCCGACGGCGCCCTCACTCGGTGTCGATATCGTGCCGGTGCTCGCGCACGCGCTGCGCGCCCGCGCACAGGACGTGCAGACGGCGCTGTGGCTCCTCGTGTTCTGGGGCCTGTTCATCGGCATCGAGATCGGCACCGCCGACGACTCCGTCGACCTCGGGGTCGGCCCGGGCTTCCCGCTGTGGGCGCTGCTGTACGCGGTGGTGTGCTTCGTGCAGTGGTGGGTCGCTGCCGCCGCCGGGCGCGGCTCGTCCGTGTACGTGGTCGACAAGCGCACCATGCGCGAGGCGATGAAGGGGCAGGTGCGGGTGCTCATACCCGCGGTCCCGGTGGTCCTCGCGCTCGCCTACTGGGCGTACGCGCTGCTCCAGCTCTGCACCGGTTCGGGCAGCTGGATCTCGATCGTCTTCCCGCTGCTGCTGGCCCTCCCCGTCTGGGCGCACCGTACGCGGGTCGCGGACGTGATGCGCACCGAGCTGAGCCGCCAGGAGTTCGCGCGGCGCGACAGGGCGTTCCCGGTCACCGAGCACCACCGGCGGATCGCCAAGGCCATCGACCGCGAGCAGTACGCGGGGCTGACCATCTACGACTCGGGCCGCCCCTTCCTCGGCATGGGGCGGCCGTACGAGCCCTGGTCGCTCGCCCTGGAGCTCAAGCGGCGCCCGGACGCCGGTCAGGTGCCCGCGAGCCCGGCGCCCTTCACCGCCCGTACGGTCGTCGAGCTGATCCGGCCCCGGCTGGAGGCGCTGCGGGAGAGCGCCGCGCAGACCAGCCGGGACCGGCTGAAGGATCTGGAGATCGAGGAGTTCGTCTATCTCCCGGTGGGCCCGCCGCGCCCGGAGGTGGACTACGGGGGCGGCACCGTCCTGCAGCACCTCGCGCAGTCCGTCGACGAGGGCGGCGAGGCCCGTCGCTATTTCCTCCGTATCCGGGTCGGCGCCTGGGACGAGCAGGTCGTGGCGACCATCCTGGTCCGGGTGCACACCCAGGGCGGCATGCTCGTCCTGGAGGTCGTGCCGCATGTGCTGATGCCCGTCAAGCCGGAGTTCCGCGCGGTCGACGTGATCGTGGCGCGCGGCGGGGACAACTTCCTGCGTGACGGGCTGCGTGCCCTGCTGAGCGGGCCCGCCGCCGGGTTCGCCTCCGCGGTGTCCACGGTGAGCTCCGCCGTCTCCGGGTTCCGCACGTGGCTGACGATGCCGCAGTTCGGCATCCCGGACGGCCCGGCGACCTCGGTGCGGGAGCTGGCCGGCACGCAGACGCTGTCGCTGTTCCAGGAGATGGACATCAGCCGCTACGTGAAGACGGTCCAGGACCGCATCGCGAGCGGCGTACGGGACGCCCTGCGCTCACAGGGCTACGAGACCGACCAGTTCGAGCAGCATTTCGTCCAGGTCAGCGAGGGCGGCGTGTTCATCGGCTCGATGAGCGGCGGCGCGGTCGCCACCGGGGCCGGGGCGTCGGCCAAGAACACCACGCAAAGCGGGGGATCATGACGGAGAAGAGGGACCAGCACAGGGCCGCGGAAGAGGGCGGCGGGATCGCCATCGGCCGTATGACCGGCGGCGCGGCCGCCAGCGGTCGCGGGGCGCGCGCGGAGGACCGCTCGGAGCGGACCGCCCGGCCCGCCGCCAGAAGCGAGGGGCCGGCCCCCGTTCCCCGGCGGACGCCGGGTGAAGGGGGCGTCGCCGTCGGGGAGTTGAGCGGCGGGGCGCTGGCCGCGGGGGAGCAGGCGACCGCGGTGGACGCGTCACGCGGACCGCTGCCCGTACCGGACACGCTGCTCACGGCGGTACGGGACTTACGCGGCCAACTACCGCTGCTGGCGCGGACGGAGGGCGACGGCATCGACGACGTCGAGGGCGAGCTCGCCGACCTGGAGGAGGAGGCCGCGCGCACCGGCCGGGCCGACCGCGGCAGGCTGGAGCGGCTGCGGTCGCTGCTGACCGGTGGTGCCACGGTGGCGGCGGGCCTGGCGTCGGCGCTCGCCGTCGTCCAGGCGATCAGTCAGCTGCTGGCGTGAGGGGGCGGGCACATGAGCCGCTGGGACGCGGATCGCCAGCAGTGGGTGAACGACGACGAGCCGCCACCGCACGGCGCGCACTCCTCCGACCATGACCCGACCGAGCCCGACCTCCCCCTGGTCCGGGTTTCCTCCGGCGCCGCGCCGCGGGGCCCCTCGCGCGAGGCGGTCCTGGCCGGGACGGTGGCGGGCGTGGTGCTCGCGGCCGGCATCGGCTTCGGGGTCTGGAAGCTGACCCGGGACGACGGCGGGGGCCACGCCCACGCGTCGGGCGGCGGGACCACCTCCAGCGCCCCGGCGACGCCCGGCCCGAGCGGCGGCGGAGCGGTCACCAACGGCACCGGCGTCACCACGCAAGGTGACACCGGCGCCACACCGGACGCGCCGACGGACGGCTCGGGCGGCCTGGGCGGCTCCTCCGGTCCGTCGGACGGCCCCTCCAGTCCGGTCGGCGGCCCCGGTGCCGCCCCCGCCGGGTACCAACGGGTCGGCGACCCCTCGGGGATCACGCTCGACGTGCCCCAGGGCTGGCACCGCACCGCGGACGGCGTCAGTGTGTTCTACCGCTCGGCGGCCGACGACCAGAACTTCGTCCAGGTCTACCGGCAGAACGGACCGGAGAGCACACCGGCCGAGGCGGCCGCGTCGCTCGAGGCGACGATGTCCAAGAACCCGGGATACCGCCGCCTCAAACTGGGCCAGACGTCGGACGGTTCGGAGGCGGAGCTGGAGTACACCTACACCCGTGACGGCGGCACCCGGCACGTCGTGCTGCGCGACGTCAGGGCGTCCGACCACCAGATGTACGTGCTGCTGGTGACCGGGCCCGACGACGACTGGTCCACGTACGCCCGGGTCTACGCGGTGCTGCTCGGCTCGTTCTGCCCGACCGGTTACTGCGCGAACTGAGGCCGGCCGCATCCCGGTGGCCCGCCGCACCCCGGGGGCGGCGGGCCATCAGGCGCGCATAAGTGACTCCCGTCACTCTTCGTGAAAGAAGTGGCATATGTTTCCGCCTTCTGGTTAGGCGCGCCTCGTTGCCGGGCCCCACGAGGGCCCGGCGCCGTAGTGAGTGCACCGTGGACCGGAAGGCAGAAAAGACATGTCGTCAGTCGAGACCATCCTTGTGGACGGGGTGTGGCGTGCCGCCACGTCCGGCGCGCAGCGGGAGGTCCTCGACCCCGCAGACGCCAAGACCCTGGCCCTGGTGGCCGAGGGCGGCGCGGACGACACCGACGCCGCGATAGCCGCCGCCCGCCGCGCCTTCGACGACGGCGCCTGGCCGCGGACGCCCGTCGCCGAACGGGCCGCGCTGCTGCGGCGCGTGGCCGACCTGCTCCAGCGCGACCGCGAGGCGATCGCGCTGACCGAGAGCCGGGACACCGGGAAGACCCTGGAGGAGGGCCGGGTCGACGTCGACGATGTCACCAACGCCTTCCGCTACTTCGCCGACCTCGTCATCAACGAGGGCGGCGGCCGCGTCGTGGACGCGGGCTCGGACGAGGTGCACAGCATCGTCGTCCACGAGCCGGTCGGCGTCTGCGCGCTGATCACCCCGTGGAACTACCCGCTGCTCCAGGCGAGCTGGAAGATAGCCCCGGCCCTGGCCGCGGGCAACACCTTCGTCATCAAGCCCAGCGAGGTCACCCCGCTCTCCACCGTGCACCTCGTCCGGCTGCTGGCCGAGGCGGGCCTGCCGGACGGTGTCGCGAACCTCGTCACCGGCGCGGGCGACCCCGTCGGCGCCCGTATGTCCGAGCACCCGGACGTCGACCTCGTCTCCTTCACCGGCGGCCTCACCAGCGGCGTCAAGGTCGCCCAGGCGGCCGCGCCGACCGTGAAGAAGGTCGCGCTCGAACTCGGCGGCAAGAACCCCAACGTCGTCTTCGCCGACGCCTGCGCCACCGACGAGGACTTCGACACCGCCGTCGACCAGGCGCTCAACGCCGCGTTCATCCACAGCGGCCAGGTCTGCTCGGCCGGCTCCCGCCTCATCGTCGAGGAGTCCGTCAGCGAGCGCTTCGTCGCCGAACTCGCCCGCCGCGCCGAGAAGATCAAGCTGGGCCGGGGCACCGAGGAGGGCGTCGAGTGCGGCCCGCTCGTCTCCGCCGCGCAGCTCGACAAGACCGAGGCGTACGTCGCCTCCGCGCTCGCCGAGGGCGCCGCGCTGCGCTGCGGCGGTGGGCAGCCCGAGCCGAGCGCCGTCCGCCCCGCGACCGGCTACTTCTACTCGCCGACCGTCCTCGACCGCTGCCACCGCGGCATGAAGGTCGTCCGGGAGGAGACCTTCGGGCCGATCCTCACCGTCGAGACCTTCCGCACCGAGGACGAGGCCGTCGAGCTCGCCAACGACACCGAGTACGGGCTCGCGGGCGCCGTCTGGACCAAGGACGCCGGGCGGGCCCGCCGGGTCGCCGGGCGGCTGCGCCACGGCACCGTGTGGATCAACGACTACCACCCCTACCTGCCGCAGGCGGAGTGGGGCGGCTTCGGCAAGTCCGGCACGGGCCGCGAGCTCGGCCCCGCGGGCCTGGCCGAATACCGCGAGGCCAAGCACGTCTACCAGAACCTCGCCCCCAAGCCCGTCCGGTGGTTCGCGGGCTGACGCCCGCGGCACGGACGAGACCACCACGCGAAGAACCTTCCCTGCCCCCGAGGAGTACCCCCATGCCCCCCGCTGTCGAAGAGACCCGCGCGAAGATCACCGCTGACTACGTCGTCGTCGGTGGCGGCACCGCCGGATCGGTGATCGCCTCCCGGCTCGCCGAGGACCCCGGCACGTCCGTCGTCGTCATCGAAGGCGGCCCGACCGACATCGACCGCCCCGACGTGCTCACGCTGCGCCGCTGGCTCGGTCTCCTCGGCGGCGACCTCGACTACGACTACCCGACGACCGAGCAGCCGCGCGGCAACTCCCACATCCGGCACAGCCGGGCGAAGGTCCTGGGCGGCTGCTCCTCGCACAACACCCTGATCGCCTTCAAGCCGCTGCCCGGCGACTGGGACGAGTGGGTGGCCGCGGGGGCCGACGGCTGGGACGCTGCGTCCATGGAGCCGTACTTCGCCCGGCTGCGGAACAACATCGTGGCCGTGGACGAGAAGGACCGGAACGCCATCGCCCGCGACTTCGTGGAGGCCGCCCAGGCCGCCGTCGACGTGCCGCGCGTGGAGGGCTTCAACAAGAAGCCCTTCCACGAGGGCGTCGGCTTCTTCGACCTCGCGTACCACCCGGAGAACAACAAGCGCTCCTCCGCGTCCGTCGCCTATCTGCACCCGCACATCGAGGCCGGCGACCGCCCCAACCTCCGCATCCTGCTGGAGACCTGGGCGCACAAGCTCGAACTGGAGGGCACCCGCGCCACCGGCGTGCACGTGCGCACCAAGGACGGCGAGGAGATCTTCGTCGAGGCGGGCCGCGAGGTGCTGCTGTGCGCCGGGGCCGTCGACACCCCGCGCCTGCTGATGCACTCCGGCATCGGCCCCAAGGGCGACCTGGACGCGCTGGGCATCCCCGCCGTCCACGACCTGCCGGGCATCGGCGAGAACCTGCTCGACCACCCCGAGTCGGTGATCGTGTGGGAGACCGACGGGCCGATCCCCGAGAACTCGGCGATGGACTCCGACGCGGGTCTCTTCGTCCGCCGGGACCCCGAATCCCCGGGCCCCGACCTGATGTTCCACTTCTACCAGATCCCCTTCACCGACAACCCCGAGCGCCTGGGCTACGTCAAGCCCGAGCACGGCGTGTCGATGACGCCCAACATCCCCAAGCCGCGCAGCCGCGGCCGGCTCTACCTCACCAGCGCCGACCCGGCCGTCAAGCCCGCCCTCGACTTCCGCTACTTCACGGACGAGGAGGACTACGACGGCCGCACCCTGGTCGACGGCATCAAGATCGCCCGGGAGATAGCCAAGTCCGCGCCGCTGGCCGGCTGGCTCAAGCGCGAGGTCTGCCCCGGCCCGGAGATCACCTCGGACGAGGAGATCAGCGAGTACGCGCGGAAGGTCGCGCACACCGTCTACCACCCCGCCGGCACCTGCCGGATGGGCGCGGCCGACGACCCGCAGGCCGTCGTCGACCCCGAGCTGCGGATCCGCGGCCTGGAGGGCGTCCGCATCGCCGACGCCTCCGTCTTCCCGACCATGCCCGCCGTGAACCCGATGATCGGCGTCCTGATGGTGGGGGAGAAGTGCGCGGAGCTGCTTGTCTCCGATACCGACAGGGGCGATGCCCGATGAACGACGGCAGCGGCACAACCGACGCACCCGTCTTCTCCGTCCGCAACCTCTGGAAGGTCTTCGGACCCAAGGCCGAGCGCGTACCCGGCAGTCCACTCGCCGACCTCTCCCCGGAGGAGCTGCGCGAACAGGCGAACTGCACCGTCGCCGTGCGCGACGTGTCCTTCGACGTCCGCCAGGGCGAGGTCTTCGTCGTCATGGGCCTGTCCGGCTCCGGCAAGTCCACGCTGGTGCGCTGCCTGACCCGGCTCATCGAGCCGACGTCCGGCACCATCGCCATCGACGGCGAGGACGTGTGCGGCATGGACAGCGGCGCCCTGCGCGAGCTGCGCCGCCACCGCGCCGCGATGGTCTTCCAGCACTTCGGCCTGCTCCCGCACCGCACCGTCCTCGACAACGTCGCGTACGGCCTGGAGATCCAGGGCGTCGGCCGGGCCGAACGCCGCGCCAAGGCGAGCGAGATGGTGGAGAAGGTCGGCCTCGCCGGTCTTGAGGGGCGCCGCCCCACCCAGCTCTCCGGCGGTCAGCAGCAGCGCGTCGGGCTCGCCCGCGCACTCGCCGCCGACCCCGAAGTGCTCCTGTTCGACGAGCCGTTCAGCGCCCTCGACCCGCTGATCCGGCGGGACATGCAGGAGGAGGTCGTCCGCCTGCACCGCGACGAGGGCCGCACCATGGTCTTCATCACCCACGACCTGTCCGAGGCGCTGCGCGTCGGCGACCGGATCGCGCTGATGCGCGGCGGGAGCGTCGTGCAGTGCGGCACCCCGGAGGAGATCGTCGGCTCCCCGGCGGACGACTACGTACGGGACTTCGTCCGCGACGTCCCCCGCGAGCAGGTCCTCACCGTCCGCCGCGCCATGCGTGACGCCCTCCCGGGCGAGGAGGAGGCGGGGCCCGCCCTGCCTCCGGCGACGACGGTCGCCGACGCGATCGAGACGGTCGCCCGCACGGGCTCCGCGGCCCGCGTCGTGGACGACGGCCGCTGCCTCGGCATCGTCGACCACCGCGGCCTGCTCGGCGTGGTGGCCGGCCTGGACCGCGACGGGAAGGCGGCGGCATGACCGAGTACGCCTACCGCGCGACCAGGCGCCCGGCCCCGGCCCGGCAGCCCGCGCGCCGCACACGGCCCGGGGCCACCCGCCCGGACGGGAGCGCCGTATGAGCATCACGACAACCCCCGCCGACACGGCCCGCGGCACCGCCGCACCCTCGTCGCCCGCCGCCCCCGCGGGCGGCACCGCCGCCCGCCAGGACGGCCGCGCGTCCGCCGCCCGGCAGGCCCTGCGCGAGCGGCCCGCCGCGCGCAAGCTCCTCCTGCTCGCCCTCGCGGCCGCCGTCCTGGTCCCCGTGGCGGCGGCCACGTGGGGCAGCGGCGCCTGGCCGCACGCGCTGACCGTCGACCTGAGCGGGCCGCTCGGCCGCGCCAACGACTGGATCATCGACAACCGCGACAGCCACTGGCTGTTCCTGTACTTCTTCGGCTACATCAGCGGCGGCATCATCGACTCCGTCCACGCCGTCTACACCGTGCTCCTCGCCCTCGGCTGGGCCGGGGTCACCGCCGGTGCCACGCTGCTCGCCTGGCGGGTCGCGGGCGTGCGGGTGGCCGTCACCACCGTCGTGTCGTTCGCCGTGTGCGGGCTGCTCGGCATGTGGGTGCCCACGATGCGCACGCTCGCGCTGATGGTCGTCGCCGTCGCCGCGTCCGTCGCGGTGGGCGCGCTGCTGGGCCTCGCGGCCGGTCTCTCGGACCGCACGTTCCGCGCCCTGCGCCCCGTCCTCGACACCATGCAGTCACTGCCCGCGTTCGCCTACCTGATGCCCGTCGTGCTGATCTTCGGGATCGGCGTCGCGCCGGCCGTCCTCGCGACCGTCGTCTACGCGGCCCCGCCGATGGCCCGCCTCACGGCCCTGGGCCTGCGCTCGACCGACAAGGGCGTCATGGAGGCCGTGGAGTCCCTCGGCGCGACCGGACGGCAGCGGCTGCTGACCGCACGCCTGCCGCTGGCCCGCCGCGAGCTCCTGCTGGGCGTCAACCAGACCATCATGATGGCCCTTTCCATGGCCGTGATCGCGTCCGTCATCGGCGCGGACGGCCTCGGCGACCGCGTCTACCAGGCGCTGTCGACCGTCGACGTCGGCAGCGCGCTGGCCGCCGGCATCCCCATCGTGCTGCTCGCGATCGTCATGGACCGCACCACGGCGGCCGCGGGCGCCGAAGGCAGCGCCGTCACGCGGATCGGCGGCCGTACGGCCTGGCTGATCGCCCTGGCCGGCACCGCCGCCGTCGCCCTCGCCGGGCGGGCGCTCTCCGCGCTCAACTGGCCCGACGGCTGGAAGGTCGCCATCGCCGGTCCCGTCAACGACGCCAAGGACTGGATGGTCGACCACCTCTACTCCGGCCTGCCCGGCGTCGGCGGCACCGCCGACTGGGCCGCGCACTACACCGGCTGGATCCTCGACCCGCTGCGCGACGGCCTCCAGGCCCTCCCCTGGTGGGGCGCGCTGCTGCTGGTCGCCGCCCTCGCCTGGCTGATCGGCACCTGGCGCACCGCGCTGACCGCCGTCCTCGCGCTGGCCGCGATCGGCGTGCTCGGCCGCTGGGAGATCTCCCTGGACACCCTCTCGCAGGTGCTGGCGGCCGTCGCCGTCACGCTCGTCCTCGGCTTCGCGATCGCCGTGCCCGCCGCGCGCAGCGCGCGCGTGGAACGGCTGCTGCGCCCCGTCCTGGACGTGTGCCAGACGATGCCGCAGTTCGTCTATCTGATCCCCGTCGTCGCCCTCTTCGGCGTCGGCCGGGCCCCGGCCGCGGCGGCCGCGATCGTCTACGCGCTGCCCGCCGTCGTCCGCATCACCAGCCAGGGCCTGCGGCAGGTCAACCCCGGTGCGCTGGAGTCCGCGCGCTCGCTGGGCGCCACCAGCGGGCAGCAGCTGCGCCAGGTGCAGTTCCCGCTGGCCCGCCCGCAGTTGCTGCTGGCCGTCAACCAGGCGGTCGTGCTGGTGCTGTCCGTCGTCATCATCGGCGGCCTCGTCGGCGGCGGCGCGCTCGGTTACGACGTCGTCTTCGGTCTCGCCCAGGGCGATCTGGCCACCGGCCTCGTCGCGGGCGCGGCGATCGTCTGCATGGGCCTGATGCTCGACCGGGTCACGCAGCCGACGAAGGGAGGCGCCCGTGAAGGCGCGTAAGTGGATCACGGCGGCGGGCGCGCTCGGCCTGCTGGCCGCCACCGGCTGCGGTGCGGCCGACATGACCAAGCAGGCCTCGCCGTACGCCAACGCCCAGGGCACGAAGTCCGTCACCCTGTCCGTGCAGTCCTGGGTGGGCGCGCGGGCCAACGCGGCCGTCGCCCAGTACCTGCTGGAGCACGAACTCGGCTACCACGTCGACACCGTGCAGGTGGACGAGGTGCCCGCCTGGGACGCGCTCAGCCAGGGCCGCGTCGACGCGATCCTGGAGGACTGGGGCCACCCGGACCAGGAGAAGCGGTACGTCGAGGACAAGAAGACGATCGCGCCCGGCGGCGACCTCGGGGTCACCGGGCACATCGGCTGGTTCGTCCCGAAGTACTTCGCCGACACCCACCCGGACGTCCTGGACTGGAAGAACCTCAACAAGTACGCGTCCCAGCTGCGCACTCCCGAGAGCGGCGGCAAGGGGCAGCTGATGGACGGCTCCCCGTCCTACGTCACCAACGACAAGGCGCTGGTGAAGAACCTCGGCCTGGACTACCAGGTGGTCTTCGCCGGTTCCGAGGCCGCGCAGATCACCCAGATCAAGCAGTTCGCCAAGGACAAGAAGCCGTTCCTCACCTACTGGTACGAGCCGCAGTGGCTCTTCAACGAGGTGCCGATGGTGGAGGTGAAGCTCCCCGAGCACACCTCCGCGTGCGCGGACAAGGGCACGGCGGACCCCTCCACCGTCGACTGCGCGTACCCGACGTCGTCGCTGAAGAAGTTCTTCAACGCCGACTTCACGCACAAGGGCGGCAAGGCGGCCCGCTTCCTGAAGAACTTCAACTGGACCAAGCAGGACCAGAACGAAGTGGCCCAGATGATCGCGGAGGAGAAGCTCTCCGCCGACGAAGCGGCGAAGCGGTGGGTCAAGGAGCACCCGGACGTCTGGAAGCGGTGGCTTCCCTAGCCAGGGCCTGTCCGGCGGATCTCGTGGTCGGTGCTGCGGGTGGCGCCGTCTGTGCACCACCGCTGCGCGGCGGTGTCCTCAATCTCCCCCAGCTACCGCTGGGAGGTGCCCCCAACGGGCTGGATGTGGCTGATGTGGGTGCGCAATTCAGCCCGTTGGGGGCACCTCTGGGGGAGGTAGCTGGGGGAGGCAACGGGCCCGCAGACTGGCATGGATCCGCCGGATATGGCCTAGCGGCCGGCGGGCCGGGGCGGACCCCCGTGCCGCCCCGGGCCGTCAGCGCGGGTCGTAGGAACCCGGCGCCAGCCGGGTGGTCACGGCGATGCGGTTCCACGAGTTGATCGTGATGATCAGCGAGATCAGGTGCGCGAGCTCCTGCTCGGGGAAGTGGCGCGCGGCGCGCTCGTAGACCTCGTCCGGCACGAAGCCGTCCGTCAGGACGGTGACGGCCTCGGTGAGCGCGAGGGCCGCGCGCTCCTTGTCGGTGTAGAAGCCGTGCGCCTCCTCCCACGCGGGCAGAAGGAAGATCCGCTCCTCCGTCTCGCCCGCCTTGCGCGCGTCCTTGGTGTGCATGTCCAGGCAGAACGCGCAGTGGTTCAGCTGCGAGGCGCGCATCTGGACGAGCTCGACGAGGGACGGCTCCAGACCCTTCGTGGCGGCCTTGCTGAGGGCGATCATCGCCTTCTGCACCTCGGGGGCGAGCTGGTGGAGGAACATCCGGGGGCTGTGGCTGTGTGCGTTCTCGTTCGTCATGCCTACGACGTTACGGTCCGGGCAGCCCACCGGTATGGTCCATTCCCGTGGAGAGAACGTGGGCCATTTCAGGTGATGGCGCGGACGGTGATGGCGCGGGCGCCGACCTGCACCTCGACCTGACCGGGCCCGGCGGCGTACGGGCCTCGCTGATCCGCGCCCTGCGCGACGCCGTCCGCACGGGCAGGCTCGCCCCCGGCACCCGGCTGCCCGCCTCCCGCACGCTCGCCAAGGACCTCGGCCTGGCCCGCAACACCGTCGCCGACGCCTACGGCGAGCTCGTCGCCGAGGGCTGGCTCACCGCCCGGCAGGGCTCCGGCACCCGGGTGGCACCGCGCGCGGAGCCCGGCGCGCCCGAGCGCAGGTCACCCGTGCCCCGGACGCGCCCACGCCCCGTCCACGACCTGCGGGGCGGCACCGCCGACGTCTCCGCCTTCCCGCGCGCCGCGTGGCTCAGCGCCGCCCGGCGCGCGCTCGCGGCGGCGCCCGCCGAGGCGTTCGGACACGTCGACGAGCGCGGCCGGATCGAGCTGCGGACCGCCCTCGCGGACTACCTGTCGCGGGCACGCGGCGTGCGCGCCGACCCGGAGCGGATCGTCGTCTGCGCGGGCTTCACCCAGGGACTGGCCCTGCTGAGCCAGGTGCTGCGCGAGCGCGGGACGCGCGAGCTGGGCGTGGAGGCGTACGGGCTCTGGTTCCACCACGAGGCGCTCGACCGGCACGGGCTCCGCACGACCGCGCTGACCGTCGACGGATCCGGCGCGCGCGTCGAGGAACTGGCGGACCACGAGGACCTGCGGGCCGTCCTCCTCACCCCCGCCCACCAGTTCCCCACCGGCGTGCCCCTGCACCCCGACCGGCGCGCGGCCGTCGTCGACTGGGCGGTGCGCACCGGCGGACTGATCCTGGAGGACGACTACGACGGCGAGTTCCGCTACGACCGCCGTCCCGTGGGCTGCCTCCAGGGGCTGCGCCCCGAGAACGTCGTCTACTTCGGCACGGCCAGCAAGTCCCTCGCCTCGGGGCTGCGGCTGGCCTGGATGGTCCTCCCCGAGCACCTCGTGGGAGACGTGCTGGCGCTCAAGCGGGCGGGGGAGTGGAGCTCGGGCACCCTCGACCAGCTCACCCTCGCCGAGCTCATCACCAGCGGCGCGTACGACCGCCACGTACGCGCGATGCGGCTGCGCTACCGGCGACGGCGCGACCAACTCGTGGCCGCCCTCGCCCTGCACGCTCCGCACATCCGTGTCACGGGCATCGCGGCGGGCCTGCACGCGGTGCTCTCCCTGCCGGAGGGCACGGAGCGGGACACGGTGCGGGCCGCCGCCTGGGAGGGCCTGGCCCTGGAGGGGCTGTCCCGCTTCCGTCTCGCGGGGCTGCCCGGCCCTGACGGGCTGGTCGTGGGCTATGCGACGCCGCCTGCGCATGGGTTCGAGGGGGCGTTGGCCGCGTTGCTGCGGGTGCTGCCGCCGGGGTAGCGGGTGCGCTGCGGGGTACGCCTGCGGCGCTTTTTCCCCAGCCCCGCCCCTTCCCGAAACTGGGGGAGACCCCCAGACCCCCAACCGCGCGAACAAGCCCGCCGCAGGCGGAAGGTCACTCACCACCCCCCACCTCCCCGAACCGCGCCAGCGTCAACGCACCGAGTACCGCCAACAAGAACCCCGCCACAGCCAACGGTTCGAGCCCCGCGCGCGTACGGTCACCCAGCCACGCCACCCCCACCACCGCCGGCCCCAGCGTCTCCCCGATCACCATGCCCGCCGTCGCCGCCGTCACAGACCCCCGCTGAAGCGCCGACGTCAGCAGAAGAAACGCCGCACCCCCGCCCAGAATCAGCGCGTACGCCGCCGGATTCGTCAGCACACCCGTCACCGAGAGGTCGTCGACGAGGCGTACGGCCACCTCCACCACGCCGAAGCCGATGCCCGCGCCCAGGCCCAGCGCCGCCGCCCGTGCCCGGCCCGGCAGGCGGCCGGCCAGGGCGCCCACGCCCAGGACGGCGGCCGCGACGGCGAGGGTGCCGACGCGCAGCGCCGTGGAGCCCGTACGGTGTCCCTCCGCGCCCGAGGCGAGGCCCAGCATCGCCAGCCCGCCGCACACCACGCACACCGCGCCCCACTCCACGCCGCTGAGCCGTACGCCCAGCACCCGGGAGGCCACCACGGCCGTCACCGCGAGGCTCGCGGCGAGGGCGGCGCCCACGGCGTAGATCGGCAGGGACCGCAGCGCGACCAGCTCCAGCAGGAAGCCCAGGCCGTCGAGCGCGAGCCCGGCCAGATAGCGCCACTGCCGCAACACCCGCAGCAGCAGCACCGGGTCCACGCCCGAGCCGCTGCCGGGCGCGGAGGCCCGGGCGGCGACGGCCTGGAGGACGGACGCGGTGCCGAAGCAGACCGCCGAACCGAGCGCGCAGAGCATCCCAAGAAGCACGCCCCGACTGTAGGCCGCCCGGCGGCCGGCCACACGTCTTCCCCCTTTAGGGTGAACGCCTCAGCGGGAACCCGCTGAACGGAACGCATTCTGACGGGGGTCGGAAACATGGCGGAGAAAGCGCGCAGGCGCCTGCGCTCGTCCACGGTCGTACTCGGCGGCATGGGTGCCCTCGCGGCGGCCCTCACCTCCTGCGGCTCCGAGCCGGACAAGCGCTGTGTGGACCCGAAGAGTTACGACGTGGCCAAGGGCGGCTACCGCGTCCTCGACCGGAAGGCGTGCTCGGACGAGAGCTCGGGTCACACTGCCGGGACTTGGTACTACAACAGCGGCAAGTCCGGCACGTACACCGGCGGTGGCACCTTCGACAGGAGCAGCGCCGTGCACCGCGGCGGCTTCGGCTGCTCCGGTCCGAGCGGCGGCTGACCGGCCGTGCGCCGCCACCGCATCACCGCCCGCCCCGGCTGGCGGACCACCGTCGAGGAACAGGGCGTCGTCTATCCGCTCACCCGGCACCCGGACGGCTCGCTGCGCCCGTACTGGGACGAGAGCGCGTACTACTCCTTCTCGCTCGCCGAGGTCGAGGCGCTGGAAGCCGTCGTGGCGGAGCTGCACGAGATGTGCCTGGCCGCGGCCGCGCACATCGTCGACCACGGCCGCTTCGCCGACCTCGGCATCACCGACGCCCGGCTCGCCGGCCTGGTCGCCGAGTCCTGGCGGCGGCGGGACGAACTCCCCTCCGTCTACGGTCGGTTCGACCTGCGCTACGACGGGCGCGGCCCGGCCGCGATGCTGGAGTACAACGCGGACACGCCCACCTCGCTCGTGGAGGCGGCGAGCGCCCAGTGGTTCTGGATGGAGGACCGCTTCCCCGACGGCGACCAGTGGAACTCCCTCCACGAGCGCCTCGTCGACGCCTGGCGGCGCCAGGCGGACCTGCTGCCGCCCGGCGCCCCGCTGCACTTCGCGCACTCCGCGGGCGACGAGATCGGCGAGGACCTGATGACCGTCGCCTATCTGCGGGAGACCGCCGCACAGGCGGGGATCGACACCCGGGCGATCTCGATGGAGGACATCGGCTGGGACCCGCTCTCCGGCCGCTTCGTCGACGAGCGGTACGCCTTCATCCGCGCCTGTTTCAAGCTCTACCCCTGGGAGTGGCTGGCCACCGACCGCTTCGGCGGGCACGCCCTGGACACCCTCGACAACGGCGGCGGCACGGGCTCCACCCTGTGGATCGAACCGGCCTGGAAGATGCTCCTCTCCAACAAGGCGCTGCTCGCCGTCCTGTGGGAGCTCTTCCCCGGCCACCCGAACCTGCTGCCCGCCTACCTCGACGGCCCCCGCGAGCTCGCCGCCGCGCGCGGCTACGTGGCCAAGCCGCTCCTCGGGCGCGAGGGCGCGGGCGTCACCGTCCACCCGCCGGGCACCGCACCGCACGGCCCCGGGGAACCGTGCTGCTTCCAGGAGCTGGCACCCCTGCCCGAATTCGACGGCAACCACGTCGTGCTCGGCGCCTGGACCGTCGAAGGCGAACCCGCCGGCCTCGGCATCCGCGAGTCGGCCGGTCTGGTCACGGACGGGTACGCGCGCTTCCTGCCGCACGTGATCCGCTGACGAGATGCGGGTGATCGGGGCCTGTGTCAGCCTGGCCGCGAGAGGAGTGAGCGCAGATGGCCGGTGGTGACAAGTCCCGGGACAAGGCGGCGAAGCAGAAGGATCAGGCCAGGTCGAAGGCGGCCCGCGAACGCGAGAAGGCGGAGGACCGCGCGCGCCGGGAGAAGGTGGACGCGGAGCTGGAGGAGTGGAAGGCGCGCGAGATCTTCGACCGCAACTTCGACGCGTAGCGGTTCGCGACGCGGGGTGGGTGTGCGTCCTCGAACTCCCCCAGAGGTAGCCGGGGGAGTTCGAGGACAGCGCGCGAAGCGTGCTTCGGGGGCTGGGGCGGAGCCCCCACGCGGCGGAGCCGCATATCAGACGCAGCCGGGAAGGGGCGGGGCTGGGGAAAAAGCCCGCCGCAGGCGCAGCCGACCCGCACCCAACCCTCGCCTAAACGGAAAGCACAGCCCGCAGCTGATCCAGCCCCCAGTCCAGATCCTCCTTGCTGATCACCAGCGGCGGAGCGATCCGGATCGTAGACCCGTGCGTGTCCTTGACCAGCACCCCCCGCTCCATCAGCCGCTCCGAGATCTCCCGGCCCGTGCCCACCGCAGGGGCGACGTCCACGCCCGCCCACAGGCCACGGCCCCGTACGGCCTCCACCGCGCCGCCGCCCACCAGCAGGCCGAGCTCGTGGTGGAGGTGCTCGCCGAGCTCCGTCGCGCGCTGCTGGAACTCGCCGGACCGCAGCATGGCCACGACCTCCAGCCCCACCGCGCACGCCAGCGGGTTGCCGCCGAAGGTCGAGCCGTGCTCGCCGGGCCGGAAGACGCCCAGCACCTCGCGGGAGGCCACCACGGCGGACACCGGCACGACCCCGCCGCCGAGCGCCTTGCCGAGGACGTACACGTCGGGCACCACGTCCTCGTGGTCGCAGGCGAAGGTCCGGCCCGTACGGCCGAGGCCCGACTGGATCTCGTCCGCGATGAAGAGCACCTCGCGCTCGGCCGTCAGCCGCCGCACGCCCGGCAGATAGCCGGGGGGCGGCACCAGCACGCCGGCCTCGCCCTGGATGGGCTCCAGCAGCACGGCCACGGTGTTCTCGTCGACGGCCGCCTCCAGCGCGGCGAGGTCGCCGTACGGCACGATCTCGAAGCCGGGGGTGTAGGGGCCGTAGTCGGCGCGCGCCTCCTCGTCCGTGGAGAAGCTGATGATCGTCGTCGTGCGGCCGTGGAAGTTGTTCCCGGCCACGACGATCTTCGCCCGCCCGTCCGGCACGCCCTTGACGCGGTAGCCCCACTTGCGCGCGGTCTTCACGGCCGTCTCGACCGCCTCCGCGCCCGTGTTCATCGGCAGCACCATGTCCTTGCCGCACAGCGCGGCCAGCTCGGTGCAGAAGTCGGCGAAGCGGTCGTGGTGGAAGGCGCGCGAGGTGAGTGTCACCCGATCGAGCTGTGCCTTGGCCGCGTTGATCAGCCTGCGGTTGCCGTGGCCGAAGTTGAGGGCCGAGTAGCCGGCGAGCATGTCGAGGAAGCGCCGCCCCTCGACGTCGGTCATCCACGCGCCCTCCGCATAGGCCACGACGACCGGCAACGGGTGATAGTTGTGCGCGCTGTGGGCCTCGGCGGCGGCGATGCTGCGTTCCGTGGATGTCACCATGTGCTCCGTTCCGGTGTGCGGGGCAGGCTGCTGTGGCTTTTCTACACCCCCGTCCGCACCACAGGACCGAGTCCGGTTGCACACCTGAGAGAATGTGCTCATGGCCCTCGATCGTCCGCGCGCTCTCTCCGGTATCCAGCCCACCGCAGGTTCGTTCCACCTCGGGAACTACCTCGGTGCCGTCCGGCAGTACGTGGCGCTGCAAGAGACCCACGACGCCTACTACATGGTCGTCGACCTGCACGCGATCACCGTGCCGCAGGACCCCAGGGAGCTGCGCGCCAACACCCGCAGCGCGGCCGCCCAGCTGCTGGCCGCCGGGCTCGACCCCGAGCGCTGCACGCTCTTCGTGCAGAGCCACGTGCCCGAGCACGCCCAGCTGGGCTGGCTGATGAACTGCATCACCGGCTTCGGCGAGGCGTCGCGGATGACGCAGTTCAAGGACAAGTCGGCGAAGCAGGGCTCGAACCAGACCACGGTGGGCCTGTTCACCTACCCCATCCTCCAGGTCGCGGACATCCTGCTCTACCAGGCGAACGCGGTCCCGGTGGGTGAGGACCAGCGTCAGCACATCGAGCTCACGCGTGACCTCGCCGAGCGCTTCAACGCCCGTTTCGGTGACACCTTCACCATCC
The DNA here is from genome assembly GCF_040689515.1 of Streptomyces sp. NPDC051173. Taxonomy (NCBI): domain Bacteria; kingdom Bacillati; phylum Actinomycetota; class Actinomycetes; order Kitasatosporales; family Streptomycetaceae; genus Streptomyces; species Streptomyces sp. NPDC051173. The sequence goes on along the minus strand of NZ_JBFBBD010000076.1, from coordinate 13,203 downwards.
CCTCGCCGCACATCGTGCGCGAGACGGCGAAGATCTACGACCTCCAGGACCCGACCGCCAAGATGAGCAAGTCGGCGTCCACCCCCAAGGGCCTGATCAACCTGCTCGACGAGCCCAAGGTCTCCGCCAAGAAGATCAAGAGCGCGGTCACCGACACCGACACGGTGATCCGCTACGACGCCGAGAACAAGCCGGGCGTCAGCAATCTGCTGACCATCTACGCCACGCTCACCGGCACGGGAATCGCGGAACTGGAGCAGAAGTACGAGGGCAAGGGCTACGGTGCGCTCAAGACCGACCTCGCCGAGGTCATGGTGGAGTGGGTGACCCCCTTCCGCGCCCGTACGCAGGAATACCTGGACGACCCGGAGACCCTGGACGCGATCCTGGCCAAGGGCGCGGAGAAGGCCCGCGCGGTCGCCGCCGAGACCCTGGCGCAGGCGTACGACAAGGTGGGCTTCCTGCCCGCCAAGCACTGAGCGCACCACTGAGCACGGCGAGCACGCAGCAGGCATCGATCGAGCGCCGGGCGGACCGGTGGCGGCGGGACGCGCGCCCGGGACCATGGGCCCGGGCGTGCGGGACCAGGAAACCTGGCACCGGGGGCGGCCCAGCCGTCACACTGGCCACGGGGACACGCAGGCGCACAGGAGGGAGAACGCAATGGGGACCGTAACGCTCGGCGTTTCGATCGCGGTCCCGGAGCCGTCCGGCAGCTTCCTCCAGAAGCGCCGCGAGGGCTTCGGGGACCCGCACGCGCACGGCATCCCCACGCACGTGACCCTGCTGCCGCCCACCGAGGTCGACGCCTCGACGCTGCCCGTGATCGAGCAGCACCTCGCCGAGGTCGCGGCCCTCGGCCGCCCCTTCCGGATGCGCCTGTCCGGCACCGGCACCTTCCGCCCCCTGTCGCCCGTCGTCTACGTCAACGTGGTCGAGGGCTCCTCCTCCTGCGCCTGGCTCCAGAAGCGCGTCCGCGACGGCTCCGGGCCGGTCGCCCGCGAGCTCCAGTTCCCCTACCACCCGCACGTGACCATCGCCCACGGCATCGCCGAGGAGGCGATGGACCGGGCGTACGCCGAGCTGTCGGACTTCGAGGCCGCCTGGACGGTCACCGGCTTCGCGCTGTACGAGCAGGGCGACGACGCCGTGTGGCGCCTGGAGCGCGAGTATCCCTTCGGGGCGCCGGTGGAGAGCACCGTCCCCACCCAGTCGGGGGCCGCCTGCCCCCCGGCCCCGTCGCGCTAGTCCCGGAGGGTTCGCGGGGCCCGCACGTGGCAAGGTGTGGGTCCATGCAATGGCTGACCCGGCTGCCCTGGATCGGGCCTCTGATCGCCCGCCTCATGCGCACGCACGCATGGCGTTCCTACGAGACCCTCGAACGGGTGAAGTGGACCCGGCTGGCCGCCGCGATCACCTTCACCAGCTTCCTCGCGCTCTTCCCGCTGCTCACCGTCGGCGCCGCCGTCGGCGCGGCCGTGCTCAGCAAACAGCAGATGCAGAACCTGGAGCACAAGCTCGCCGAGCAGGTGCCCGGGATCTCCGGCCAGCTCGACCTCAGCGGCCTCGTCGACAACGCCGGCACCGTCGGCGTCCTCGCGGGCGCGGCGCTGCTGTTCACCGGCCTCGGCTGGGTCGGCTCCCTGCGGGAGTGCCTGCGCGCGGTGTGGGAGCGCGAGGAGAGCCCCGGCAACCCCGTCCTGCTGCGCCTGAAGGACGCCGGGGTCCTGCTGGGCCTCGGCGGGGTCGCCCTGGTCTCCGCGGCCTGCTCCGCGTTCGCCTCGGCGGCGGTGGGCTGGGTGGTCCACCACGCCGGCCTCCAGGGGGTCGGCGGGCTGCTCACGGCGCTGGGCTTCTGCATCGCCGTCCTCGCGGACTACCTCCTGATGCTGTACGTCCTGACCCGCCTCCCCGGCGTCCACCCCGGCCGGCACCGCCTGCTGGTGGGGGCCCTCATCGGCGCAGTCGGCTTCGAGGTCCTGAAGCTGCTGCTCAGCGGCTATCTCCAGCATGTGGCGGCGAAGAGCATGTACGGCGCGTTCGGCACGCCGATCGCTCTGCTGCTGTGGATCAACTTCACGGCGAAGCTTCTGCTGTTCTGCGCGGCGTGGACCGCGACGCCGTCGCGGAAGGCGTGATTCCCCAGCTTCCCGGGTGCGGGCCGGTTGCCGCCTGCGGCGGGCTTGTTCCCCTACCCCGCCCCTTCCCGAACTGGGGGCAAGCCCCCAGACCCCGAAGCACGCTTCGCGCGCTGTCCTCAAACTCCCCCAGCTACCGCTGGGAGGTGCCCCCAACGGGCTGGGTATGCGGGCTACGGTCCGCACCATCCAGCCCGGCCGGCGTTTGAGGCCGCCCGCCGCAGGCGCAACGGACCCGCAGTCGGGGGTCTGGGGCGCGAGCCCCGGTTTCGGGAAGGGGCGGGGCTGGGGAAAAAGCCCGCCGCAGGCGCACCCGGCAGCGGGCCCGCACCCGGAAGCCGCCGCCCCGCAGGGCTAGCGACGCCGCCGCACCAGATCCGGCAGCGGATGCCGGCGGTGGATCATGAAGCCCGCGACCGCCAGGATCACGAGTACCGCCCCGGTGATCCCCATCGCCGTCCACATGCCGCCACCCGACCCCGCGACCGACGCCTGCGTGCGGTCGGCGGACGGCCGGCCGCGGTCGCCGGACTTGCCCGCGGTCGACTTCGGCGCCACGAGCGTGCCGACGGGCTTGACGTGCCCGGCCGCCTCGAAGCCCCAGTCGAGGAGCTTCGCGGTCTCGGTGTAGACCTCGTACTGCTCGCTCTTCTCCGGGTTCATGACGGTCACCAGCAGCTTGCGGCCGTCGTGCTGGGCGACGCCGGTGAAGGTGTTGCCCGCGTTCGTGGTGGAGCCGTTCTTCACCCCGGCCATGCCCTTGTACGCGGGCACACCCTGTCCGGTGAGGAGCCGGTTGGTGTTGACGATCGTGGACGACGTCCGCTTCTCGCCCTTCTTCTCCTCGTCGGGGAACTGCGCGGTCACCGTCGAGCAGTATTCGCGGAAGTCCGCCTTCTGGAGCCCGGAGCGGGCGAAGAGCGTCAGGTCGTACGCGCTGGAGACCTGCCCCTCCTCGTCGTAGCCGTCGGGGCTGACGACGTGCGTGTCGTTCGCCTGGAGCTCGTCCGCGTGGGCCTGCATGTCCTTGACGGTCTGCGGGATGCCGCCGTTCATCGTGGCCAGCGTCCGCACCGCGTCGTTGCCGGAGCGCAGGAAGACGCCGAGCCACAGGTCGTGGACGGTGTAGGAGGAGCCCTCGTGGAGGCCGACGGCGCTGCTGCCCGCGCCCATGCCCTCCAGGTCGGAGGGCACCACGGTGTGCACCTTGTCGCGGGGGAGCTTCGGGAGCACCGTGTCGGCGAAGAGCATCTTGAGGGTGGAGGCCGGGGGCAGCCGCCAGTGCGCGTTGTTCGCGGCGAGGATCTCGCCGGACTCGGCGTCGGCGACCAGCCAGGAGCGGCCGCTGAGGTCCTGCGGCAGCTGCGGCGCGCCCGGGCCCAGCTGCACCTGGGGTCCGGGCCTGCCGAGCAGTTCGCCGCCGACCGTGGACATCCGGGCGGGCGGGGACTTGGGGGCGCCCTTGCCGTCGGCCGGGTTGTCGGCGGCGGCGGGAGCGGCGGTCATCAGCGGGAGGAGCAACGAGGCGGCCGCCGCGAGGGCGGGGCGGTAGCGGCGCGTCGCGGCGTACCGCGGGGGGTGTGATGTCGTCGGCACGTCCGTGAACGTACCCCGCCGCCCGTGGCCTGTGGACGGTGCCTCACCGGTGCGGGTGCCGCCCGGGGACCCGATAGGGGGATTCGAGGCGGCCGAACGCATACTGAAACGCATGCAGAGTTCTTCCGGAGAGACCACCGGCGCCTCTCCCGCCCCCGCCGTCCTCTCCCGTCGCGTCTCCTGGTTCCTGCTCGCCTTCGGCGCCTGGTCGTGGGTCATCTGGATCACCTTCGCGAAGAATCTGTGGAAGGACGGCAGCGGGCTCGCCTTCGACGACTCGGGTGACCCGACCACGTACTTCTGGGTGCATCTCCTGCTCGCGATCACCTCGTTTCTCCTGGGGACGGCTGTCGGGATCGTCGGGTTGCGCGGCGTGCGCGCGTTGCGGCGCACCTCATAGCGGGAGGATTCCGGCCACCTCCGCCGGTCGCTGCCGATCACTTGGCCGATTCCCGGGACGTAGGGGCGCTCGTGTGTTTGGGTGATGCGCATCACGGGCGGAGGGGGCGCGAGGATGCGTGCGGGCCGGTTACGGACGGGTGCGGCGGCGGTCGCGGGGGCGGTGCTGCTGACGGTGGGGGCGGCCGGCTGCGGACTGGGCGCTTCCGGTGAGGCGGACCGGGGGCCGATCACCGTCGGCACGACGGACACGGTCACCGCGCTGGACCCGGCGGGCGCCTACGACGTGGGCTCCTGGGCGCTGTTCGGCAATCTCTACCAGTCGCTGCTGACCTTCACCCCCGGCTCCAGCACCCCGTTACCGGACGCGGCGAGCCGCTGCGGCTTCCGGGGCCGCGGCCTGATGACGTACGTGTGCACCCTGCGCGACGGGCTGAAGTTCGGCAACGGGCACGACCTCACGGCGAACGACGTGAAGTTCTCCTTCGACCGGATCCGGCGCATCCACGCCGGCCAGGGGCCCGCGTCGCTGCTGGAGACGCTGGGCGCGGTGGAGACGTCCGGGCCGACGGTCACCTTCCATCTGAAGGTGCCGGACGCCACCTTCCCCTTCAAGATCGCCACGGGCGCCGGGTCGATCGTGGACGCGGCGCTCTACCCCGCGGACGCCCTGCGGCCGGGGAACCGGGCCGACGGCTCGGGCCCGTACGTCCTCAAGGACTACCGGCCTGGCGTGAGCGCCGAGCTGAAGCCCGCCAAGCACTACGAGGGCGCGGTCAAGCCCAAGGGGAACGCCGTGACCGTGCGCTATTACGCGGGGCCCGACAAGCTGAGCGAGGCGTGGAAGCGGCACGGCATCGACGTCGCGGGCCGCCAGCTCCCCCCGGCGGACATCGCGGGGCAGTCGCCCTCGGACGCCGGCTCCAAGCTGATGGAGTCCACGGGCTCGGTGGCCCGCTCGCTCGTCTTCAACCTGCGGGACGGCTCGCCCGTGCGGCAGGTGGCGGTGCGCCGGGCGATCGCCGCGGTCGTCGACCGGCAGGCCCTCGCGCGCGACGTCCACCTGCGCACCGTCGAGCCGCTGTACGCGCTCGTCCCGCAGGGCCTCACCGGCCACACCACGTCCTTCTTCGACGCCTGTCCGGAGCCGGACCCGGAGAAGGCCCGGACCCTGCTGCGCCAGGCGGGCATCACCACCCCCGTGCGCTTCGGCCTCGCCTATTCGCAGGGGGCCGCCACCGACCAGGAGGCGGCCCTGCTGAAGAAGCAGCTGGAGGCCACCGGGCTGTTCGAGGTGACCACCCGGCACGTGCCGTGGGCGGAGTTCCTGGCCGGTTACGGCCGCGGCGCCTACGACACGTACTGCGTCAGCTGGCTCGCGGACTTCCCCGACCCGGACACCTTCACGACCTCCGTCGTCGGCAAGGACTCCGCCCTGCACTCCGGCTACTCCAACCCCCGCGTGGAGCAGCTCATCCGCACTACCCAGCAGGAGGAGCAGCGCATCCGCACGGCCGACGACTTCCGGGCCATCCAGAAGATCATCGCGGAGGACGTGCCGCTGGTGCCGCTGTGGCAGAAGAAGGAGTACGTGCTGGGCGACGCGGACATCTCCGGCACGGAGTATCTGTCGGACGGCACGGGCACCTGGCGTCTGTGGCAGCTGGGCCGCATGTGAGCGCGGCGGACCGGCGTCTGACGGAGGGTCAGAGTCCGTGGCGGGACAGGAAGTCCAGGATCAGTTTCTGCCACTGCTCGGGGCGTTCGGCCATGACGATGTGGCCGGTGTCCACCTCGGCGTACTCCGCGCCCGGGATGGCGTCCGCGAGCACCCGGGAGTTCCCGGGGGAGACCAGGGTGTCCTGGAGGGTGGCGATGACGAGGGTGGGCACGGAGATGCCCGCGAGGTCGGCCGTGGCGTCCGTCGTCTGCACCACGGTCGCCTGCTCGGCGGCGCCGGCCGGGACGCCCTTGGCCAGCAGGCTGTAGAACGCCGGGAGCTGCTCCTCGGGCATCGCGTTGAAGAACCCCGGGCTGAAGCCGCTCAGCGCGACGAACCGCGCGAAGCCCTCCAGGTCGCCGGCGTCCAGCAGCTTGTGCCACAGGTCCAGGGAGGCCAGGACGCGGTTGTCGGCCTTGGCCAGACCCGCCGTCAGCACCAGCCCCCGCACCCGCTCGGGATAGCGGGCCGCGATCCGTACGGACACCTGGGTGCCCATCGAGTAACCGACCAGGGTGAAGGTGTCCAGGCCCGCGGCGTCGGCCTGGGCGACGAGCGCGTCGGCCAGCAGGTCGGCCGTCAGCACGTCCGCGCGCGGTGTGGCGCCGGACCCGGGGTAGTCGGGCGCCACCACGGTGTGGTGGGCGGCGAGGGAGGGGATCAGCGTCGTGTAGTTCCCCGCGATGCTGCCGCCCGCGCCGTGCGCGAGCAGCACACCGGGGCCGGAGCCGCGGACGGTCGTGGCCAGGGGGGCCAGGGATATCGGAAGCAGCTGTGTCATGCCGTCGAGCCTGTCATGTGACACGGTGTCAAGGTCAAGTGATCTTCGGGGCCGGATGCGGGTGTGGCCCCGCTCCCTGACGGGAACGGGGCCACACCACTGCGACCGGGGTCAGTAGCGGCGCGTGATCAGGGCGCGCTTGACTTCCTGGATCGCCTTGGTGACCTCGATGCCACGGGGGCACGCGTCGGTGCAGTTGAACGTCGTGCGGCAGCGCCACACGCCGTCCTTGTCGTTCAGGATCTCCAGCCGCTGCTCGCCGGCCTCGTCACGCGAGTCGAAGATGAAGCGGTGGGCGTTGACGATGGCCGCCGGGCCGAAGTACTGCCCGTCGTTCCAGAACACCGGGCAGGACGACGTGCACGCGGCGCACAGGATGCACTTGGTGGTGTCGTCGAACCGCTCGCGGTCCTCGGCCGTCTGGAGGCGCTCACGCGTCGGCTCGTTCCCCTTGGTGATGAGGAACGGCATGACGTCGCGGTACGCCTGGAAGAACGGCTCCATGTCGACCACGAGGTCCTTCAGGACCGTGAGGCCCTTGATGGGCTCGACCGTGATCGGCTTGCTGGGGTTGAGGTCCTTGATCAGCGTCTTGCACGCCAGGCGGTTCTTGCCGTTGATCCGCATCGCGTCGGAGCCGCAGATGCCGTGCGCGCAGGAACGCCGGAACGTCAGCGAGCCGTCCAGCTCCCACTTGATCTTGTGGAGGCCGTCGAGGACCCGCTCCTTGGGGTCGATCTCCAGCTGGAAGTCCTGCCAGCTCGCCTCGGCCGAGACCTCCGGGTTGAACCGGCGGACCCGGAAGGTGACCGTGATGAGGTGCGAGGAGGTGGAGTCCGCCTCGAGCTTGTCCAGGGTCGGGGTTGCCATCAGTACTTACGCTCCATCGGCTGGTAGCGGGTCTGCACTACCGGCTTGTAGTCGAGGCGGATCGAGTCCTTGCCGTCCGAGTCGACCTCGCGGTACGCCATGGTGTGGCGCATGAAGTTGACGTCGTCGCGGGTCGGGAAGTCCTCGCGGTAGTGACCACCGCGGGACTCCTTGCGCGCCAGCGCGGACACGGCCATCACCTCGGCCAGGTCGAGCAGGTTGCCCAGCTCGATGGCCTCCAGGAGATCGGTGTTGAAGCGCTTGCCCTTGTCCTGGATGGACACGTTCTTGTAGCGCGCGCGCAGCTCGGCGATCTTCTCGACGGCCGTCTTGATGGTCTGCTCGGTGCGGAAGACCATGACGTTGGCGTCCATGGTCTCCTGGAGCTCCTTGCGGATCTCGGCGACCCGCTCACCGCCCGTCGCGTTCCGCAGCCGCTCGACCTGCTCGACCACGAGCTGCGCCGGGTCCTCCGGCAGCTCGACGTAGTCGGCCTTGGCGGAGTACTCCGCGGCCGCGATGCCGGCCCGCTTGCCGAAGACGTTGATGTCCAGCAGCGAGTTGGTGCCCAGGCGGTTGGCGCCGTGCACGGACACGCAGGCGACCTCGCCGGCGGCGTACAGACCCGGCACGACGGTGTCGTTGTCGGCCAGCACCTCACCCGCGACGTTGGTCGGGATGCCGCCCATGGCGTAGTGCGCGGTGGGCTGGATCGGGATCGGGTCCGTGTAGGGCTCGATGCCGAGGTAGGTCCGCGCGAACTCGGTGATGTCCGGGAGCTTGGCGTCGAGCTGCTCCGGCGGCAGGTGGGTGAGGTCGAGGTAGACGTGGTCGCCCTCGGGACCGCAGCCGCGGCCCTCGCGGATCTCCGTGTAGATGGAGCGCGAGACGACGTCACGCGAGGCGAGGTCCTTCATGACGGGCGCGTACTTCTCCATGAAGCGCTCACCGTCCTTGTTGCGGAGGATGCCGCCCTCGCCGCGGGCGCCCTCGGTGAGGAGGATGCCCATGCGCCAGATGCCCGTCGGGTGGAACTGGAAGAACTCCATGTCCTCCAGCGGCAGGCCGCGGCGGTAGCAGGCCGCCTGGCCGTCACCCGTGAGGGTGTGCGCGTTGGAGGTCACCTTGAAGAACTTGCCGGTGCCGCCGGAGGCGTAGATGACCGACTTGGCCTGGAAGACGTGGATCTCGCCGGTGGCGAGCTCGTACGCCACCACACCGGCCGACTTCGTGACGCCGTCGACCTCGGTGAGCAGCTGGTCCAGGACGTAGAACTCGTTGAAGAACTCCACGCCCTCCTTGACGCAGTTCTGGTACAGCGTCTGGAGGATCATGTGGCCGGTGCGGTCCGCGGCGTAGCAGGACCGGCGGACCGGGGCCTCACCGTGGTTGCGGCTGTGACCGCCGAAGCGGCGCTGGTCGATGGTGCCGTCCGGGGTGCGGTTGAACGGCAGGCCCATCTTCTCCAGGTCGAGGACGGAGTCGATGGCCTCCTTCGCCAGGATCTCGGCGGCGTCCTGGTCGACCAGGTAGTCGCCGCCCTTGATCGTGTCGAAGGTGTGCCACTCCCAGTTGTCCTCCTCGACGTTCGCGAGGGCGGCGGCCATGCCGCCCTGCGCCGCGCCGGTGTGGGAGCGGGTGGGGTAGAGCTTCGTCAGCACCGCGGTGCGGCTGCGCTTGGTCGACTCGATGGCCGCGCGCATGCCGGCGCCACCCGCGCCGACGATGACGGTGTCGTACTTGTGGATCTTCATGGTCGCGTCAGCCCCGGGCTCTAGCGGATGTTCGGGTCGAAGGTGAAGATCACCAGCGTGCCCAGCAGGACGGTGAACACCGTGGCGGCGTACAGCAGGTTCTTCAGCCAGAAGCGGGTCGTGGGCCGCTCCGCGTAGTCGTTGATGACCGTGCGCAGGCCGTTGGCGCCGTGCAGCATCGCCAGCCACAGCATGACCAGGTCCCAGGCCTGCCAGAACGGCGAGGCCCAGCGGCCGGCCACGAAGGCGAAGCCGACCTTGGACACGCCGCCGTCGAGCACCAGCTGGATCAGCAGGTGGCCGAGGACCAGCACGACCAGGACGATGCCGGACAGCCGCATGAACAGCCAGCCGTACATCTCGAAGTTGGTGCGGGTCGACTTCGGCGTCTTCTTGGTGCGCTTGCGGGGCGGCTCGATGACCGGAGCCGGGTGGTCCACGTCGTAGAGCGACACGGCGTCGTTCACAGCGGGGGTGGTGTCAGCGGACATTACGCGTCAGCTCCCGAACAGCGTGCGCAGCGTGTGCTGGAGCACGGGGTAGAAAGCGCCGATCATGAGCACCGCCCAGATCAGGACCACGGACCACAGCATCTGCTTCTGGTAGCGCGCGCCCTTGGACCAGAAGTCCACCGCGATGACACGCAGACCATTGAGGGCGTGGAAGAGGATGGCGGCGACGAGGCCGTACTCCATCACATTGACGACGGGCGTCTTGTACGTCGCGACGACATCGTCGTACGCCTCGGGAGAGACGCGAACGAGAGCGGTGTCGAGGACGTGCACGAACAGGAAGAAGAAAATGAGGACGCCAGTGACTCGATGAGCCACCCATGACCACATGCCTTCCCGGCCGCGGTACAGCGTTCCAGCCGGCACGGAAAACCCTCCGGGAGCGGGGATCGGGGCCTGCCGGCTTCACTGTCAGCGGGCCCGGCCGGGTACGGTCCACCGGCCCTGGCCATCGTAGCGACGCCTTGTCGGTTCTTTCGCCCGGGGTCGTCGGGTGTGGTCAATCACGCACGTACGGACCAGTGCGAGGCCCGAAAGGGCCGTTCAGGGGCGTGTTGTGTGCCGGACAGACCCCGGTTCCATGATCTTTAGGCGTTATGTCCCATGGTGCTGCGGGGTGTCGTGGCTCCGGGTGCACGGGATGTCGGGGGCGAGCCGGATCAGTCGGCCGCGGGCGAGACGGGCGAGCTCGACGGCGGTCGTGGCGGCCTCCTCCGCGACGGAGCCCCCCAGCCGGGAGCGGAGCGCGGCGAGGGCGCGGTCGAGCGCCTCGGCGGGCCGGCAGCCGTCCAGGCACAGCACGAAGGCGTGGCCGAACCGGTGCTCGTAGGCGGCCTGGCCCCGCGTCAGGGCGGCCAGCGCGGCGGAGCCGCCGGATATGCCGGGGCCCGCGCGCCGGGCCAGCGCCGGATACGGGCCCCGCTCGTCGGCGAGCGCCTCGGCGAGGTCGGCCGGGGTGAGGACGTGGGCGGCCCGGTCGGCGGCCCGCAGCAGGGCGGCCAGATCGGGGTACGGGCGCCCCACCGCCAGCTGCCGGGCCCACCGGCGGCTGCCGCAGCAGGCGAGGAGGGCGGCTTCGGCGGCGCCGGGCACCGCGGAGTTGAGGCGGTCGAGGCCGTGGCGGGCGCCGTGCAGCGTGGGGCTCCTCGGAAGTGCGGACCGTGGACGTACGGCTCCGTGCACAGTGGACGAGGGGCGGTGCACAGGGCCGTACGGGCGAAGCGGGGCCGTGCGGGTCGAACCGGGCGTGGCGTGCGGTTCCGTCGTGCGGTCGTGATGGGCTCGTGATGCGGGGACGCGTGGGAACTCCACGGTCCGGCGTGCACATTGGGCCGCCACCGTAGCGATGGTTATCGGCCACTGTCCGACGGATGCGCGAATTTCCTTCGTACGGGCCGCCCCTGGGCGCGTGGTGGACGCCCGTGGCGGGCACAGTCGGATTACGGTCGCCTCATATTTGCCCCAAATAGGAGGCTTTGCTCCCATGGGTCCACCCTTCAGAATCACCCGGGCGAGCGTGGCGCGGGGCACCGTCGCCGGAGCGGCGCTCATCGCGACCATGACGATCATGGGCTGCCCCCGGGACGGCGCCACCCACCCCACCCGGGACGACTCCCGCTCCGCGCAGGCGTCCCCCTCCGCCAGTGCCACCCACCCGCCCGCCCCCGGCCAGGCACCCGTGCCGCAGGGCACCCCGCAGACCGTGCCCGCCCTGCGCTCCGCGACGCCCGCCGCCGGGCCCGGCTGGCGGCCCGCCCCCGGCGCCCGCGTCGTCACCGACCCGGCCGGGCCCCTCGCCGACGAGGCCCGCCGCCTCGCCGACGAGCTCAAGCTGGGCACCGCCCCCGCCCCCGCCCACCCCGGCGACATCGAACTGGCGCTGCGCCCCGGCCAGAGCGGCGGCCCCGAGGCGTACGAACTGACCACCCGGGACCGCAGGGTCCTGATCACCTCCGAGGGTGAAGCGGGCGTGTTCTACGGCACGCGCACCGTCCTGCAAGCCGTGCGCTCCGGCGGCGGGCTCCCCGACGGCGTCGTGCACGACGCCCCCGACCGCGCGCAGCGCGGGCTCAACCTCGACACCGCGCGCAAGCACTTCACCGCCGCCTGGATCGAGGACCGGCTGCGCGAGATGGCCGACCTCAAGCTCAACCAGCTCGCCCTGCACTTCTCCGACGACCAGGGCTTCCGCATCGAGAGCGACACCCACCCCGAGATCGTCTCCCCGGACCACCTCACCAAGGACGAGGTCCGCCGCATCCTCGCCCTCGCCGACTCCCTGCACATCACCGTCGTCCCCGAGCTCGACTCGCCCGGACACCTCGGCGCCGTCATCAACGCCCACCCGGACCTCCAGCTCCGCGACGCCACGGGCACGGCCCTGCGCGGCGCCGTCGACATCGCGAACCCGGCGTCCGCCGACATCGTCGACGACCTGCTGCGCGAGTACGCGCCCCTCTTCCCCGGCCCCTACTTCCACCTCGGCGCGGACGAGTACCGCGCGCTGACCTACAAGGACCCGCAGGCCTCCTTCCCGGACCTCGCCGATCTGGCCCACCGCCGCTACGGCCCCAAGGCCCGCGTCCAGGACCTGGCCACCGGCTGGCTCAACGACCGTGCGGCCGTGCTGCGCACCCTCGGCAAGAAGCCCAAGGCGTGGAACGACGGCTTCTTCACCGGCGGCGTCATCAGCGCCGACAAGGACATCGAGGTCGAATACTGGACCGGCAAGGAACTCGGCGCGCGCGACCCGCAGGAATACCTGAACGAAGGACGCACGGTCGTCAACCTCAACGACGAGTACCTCTATTACGTACTCGGCCAGCCGAACCAGTTCACGTATCCCACCGGGCAGCGCATCTACGAGGAGTGGTCGCCCTCCGTGCTGCGCGGCACGAAGCCGGTGGAAGGGGGCGCGACGGCCGCGCGCGTGCCGGGCGGGCGGCTCGCCGTCTGGTGCGATCGCGCCGACGCGCAGTCCCCTCAACAAGTGGCGGACGGCATCCGCCTCCCGCTCGCGGCCCTGTCCCAACGCCTGTGGAACGCGGGCCGGCCGTCTTTGCCGTGGAAGGATTTCGAGACGCTGACGCAGCGGGTCCGCTGAGGGGCCGCCTGCGGCGGGCTTGTTCCCCTACCCGCCCCTTCCCGAAACTGGGGGAGACCCCCAGACCCCCAACCGCGCTCCGCGCGGTGTCCTCAAACGCCGGACGGGCTGAATTCAGCCCGTCCGGCGTTTGAGGACGCGCCCGCAGGGCGCTCTCCGCCGCAGGCGGCAACGGACCCGCAGCCGGGGGTCTGGGGCGCGAGCCCCAGTTCGGGAAGGGGCGGGGTGGGGAACAAAGCCCCCGGCCCGCACCCGGGCACGGGTCCGGGGCGGAGCCCCGGCCGCGGCGGAGCCGCGCATCAGATGCTGTGGGAAGGGGCGGGGCTGGGG
>NZ_JBFBBD010000075.1:0-32545 GCF_040689515.1 Streptomyces sp. NPDC051173 | reverse complement strand
TCCACGGCCGTGGTGAGCTGGCTGACCGCGGTCCCGCTCGCGGGGACCTCCAGCCGGACCGTCATCGAGTACGAGACGCTTGGCGCCGTTGCCATCGGGGTGGTACTTCCTTCTGCTTCAGGTGGTGTTGCCGGAGTGGGGTGGGGGCGGCCGGTGTTCAGCACGCGGTGGCCCGGGCGTGCGGGCGGGCGAGGCTGTCCGGGTGCAGGATCTGCTGGAGCCGCTCGGGGGTGAGCAGGCCCTTGGCCAGGACGAGGTCCTGCACCGAGGCGCCGGTGGTCAGCGCCTCCTGGGCGACGGCGGTGGCCTGTTCGTAGCCGATGTGCGGGTTGAGCGCGGTGGCCAGGCCGATCGACTGGCCGATGAGCCGCGCCAGGTGCTCGCGGTTGGCGGTGATGCCGTCGACGCACCGCTCCGCCAGCGTCAGGCAGCCCGCCCGCAGATGCGTGAGGCTCTTGAGCAGGCTGTGCGCGATGACCGGTTCGAAGGCGTTGAGCTGGAGCTGGCCGGCCTCGGCGGCGAAGGTGACGGTCACGTCGTTGCCGATGACCTCGAAGGCGATCTGGTTGACCACCTCGGGGATCACCGGGTTCACCTTGCCGGGCATGATGCTCGAACCCGCCTGTACGGGCGGCAGGTTGATCTCGGCCAGTCCCGCGCGGGGGCCGCACGAGAGGAGCCGCAGGTCGTTGCAGGTCTTGGAGAGCTTGACGGCGATCCGCTTGAGCACGCCGGAGAGCTGGACGAACGCGCCCACGTCCTGGGTGGCCTCGACGAGGTCGCCCGCCACGGTGAGCGGGATGCCGGTGATCGCGCCGAGGTGGGCGCAGGCCACCCGGGCGTACTCCGGGTGGGAGTTGAGACCGGTGCCGATGGCGGTGCCGCCGAGGTTGATCTCGCGCAGCAGCGCACGGGCCTCCTCCAGGCGCGCCCGGTCCTCGGCCAGCATGACGGCGTACGTGGCGAATTCCTGGCCGAGCGTCATGGGCACGGCGTCCTGGAGCTGCGTGCGGCCCATCTTGAGGACGTCCGCGAACTCCTCCGCCTTGGCCGCGAACGCCTGCCGCAGCACCTCCATGGCGTCCAGCAGGCGGTCGGCGGCGAGCTGGAGGGAGAGGCCGACGGCGGTGGGGTAGACGTCGTTGGTGCTCTGCCCGGCGTTGACGTCCTCCAGCGGGTGGAGGTGCCGGTAGTCGCCCTTCTCGTGGCCGAGGATCTCCAGCGCCCGGTTGGCGACCACCTCGTTGGCGTTCATGTTGGTGGACGTACCTGCGCCGCCCTGGATGACGTCGACGACGAACTGGTCGTGCAGCCGCCCTGCGCGGATCTCCTCGCAGGCCCGCACGATGGCGTCCGCCTTGCGCCCGTCGAGCAGCCCGAGGTCGCGGTTGGCCTGCGCGGCGGCCTGCTTGACGCAGGCCAGGGCGACGACGAGGTCGGGGTAGACGGCGATCGGGGTGCCGGTGACGGGGAAGTTCTCCACCGCCCGCAGGGTGTGGACGCCGTAGTACGCGGCCGTGGGGACGCCCCTGTCGCCGAGCAGGTCGTGCTCGGTGCGGAATTCGGCGCGGTCGAGGGGCGAGGCGGGGGCGGGAACGGGTACCGACATGGGGATCCGATCAGGTGCGTGGGGGGAGTGGGAGGAGCGGGGGGAGGGGCGGAGTCAGGCCTGGGCGGTGGCCACGGGCGTGCCGAGCAGCCGGCGCAGCGTGTGGACGCGCTCCGCCGGGTCGGTGGAGGCGAGGGCCGCGGCGAGCACCGCGATCCGTGCCTGGCCGCCGCGCAGGGTGCCGGTCAGCACCGCTCCGGCGGCGGCGAGGTCCACCGCGCCGCCGTGGGTGTAGATCTCCGCGACCGGCCCGGTGGGGACGCGCGTGGTCACGGCGACGAGCACACCGCGGGCGACCGCCGCCTCGACGGCGGCGCTGATCTCGGGGGTGGCGTTGCCCGCTCCGGTCGCCACCAGCACGATGCCCTGGGCGCCCGCCCGGACGGCGGTGTCGAAGAACAGCGTGTCCGCGTCGCAGTGGTGCATGACGACGTCGATCCGGGGCAGCGGCTCGGTGGCCGACGGCAGGGGGAGCGGCGCCGGGCGCTCGGGGCGCCGGTGGACGACGACCCCGTCGGCCCCCACGTCCGCGATCCGGCTGCCGGAGGGGTCGGCGAACGCGTCCGACGCCAGCGTCTGCACCTTCACGGTGCCGCGCGCGGCGTGCACCTGGCCGTCGAAGACTATGAGGACGCCGAGGTCCCGCACCGAGGCCGCCGTCAGCAGCGCGTCGTGGAGGTTGCGCGGGCCGTCGCCGTCCGGGTCCTCGAGCGGGCGCTGGGCGCCGGTGAAGACCACCGGACGGGGGTCGTCGTGGTGGAGGTCGAGCAGGAAGGCGGACTCCTCCAGCGTGTCCGTGCCGTGCGTGACGACGATGCCGTCCACGCCCGGGTCGGCCAGGACCTCGCGCACGGTGCGCAGCAGCGTCAGCTGGTGGGCGGTGGTGAGCCGGGCGCTGTTCACGCTCATCAGGTCGACGACCCGCACGGAAACGCCCTCGGGCACGGCGGCCGTGGCCAGTACGTCCGCGCCCCCGGCCTCGGCGGCGAAACCGGACCCCTGCCAGCGGCTGGCGATCGTCCCGCCCGTGCTGATGACGACGACCTGTCCCATGTCTGCCCGCTCCCTCTGCCGATGATCACTGCTGCGCGGGGTGACATGCGGCACGGCGGGTGCCTGCCGTGTGCCGTCCACCGCGGTCACGCCCCCGTACGCCAGTTCGTGCGGCGCTCGGGGCGGCAGCAACCATAGGACAAATCGCGCGCAATCGGGTCGCCAAATCGGGCGGGACAGCCGGGAGAGCGTGGTGGATAATTGCGGTATGGATGAGATCGACAGAAATATATTGCGCGAGCTCCAGGAGGACGGCCGGCTCACCATCCAGGAGCTGGCCCGGCGGGTCGGCCTCACGTCCTCCCCGTGCATGCGCCGCGTCCGCCAGCTGGAGCAGGACGGGGTCATCCAGGGCTACCGCGCGGTCGTCGACCCCGAAGCCGTCGGGAGGAGCTTCGAGGTGCTCGTCTCGGTCGAGGTCAAGCGGGACCGGGAGGCGGTCGAGGCGTTCGAGGCGGCGCTCCAGGACATCCCCGACGTCGTCGAGGCGTACCGCCTCTTCGGCAGCCCCGGCTGTCTGCTGCGCATCGCGGTCGCCGACATCACCGCCTACGAGCGGCTGTGGATCGAGCGCCTCACCACGCTGTCGGGCATCACCGAGGTCAACTCGCAGATCGTTATGAAACGGGTCAAGGAGCCGCGCGGCCTGCCGGTCGGGTGAGCCCCGCGACCGCCCCCCGTGGAACGGTCGCGGGACGCGGGTGCGTCAGCCGCGCAGCGGGCCCTCGCAGCTGTAGTCCGCCGTCCCCGCGGGGCGGTCGGACCAGATGTCGACCTTGCCGAAGGAGCAGTTCATGTCGGCGAGGTTGTCGGCACCCGCCTTCGCCCGGTCGAGGAGGAAGTAGTCGACCGTCCCGGACATGTCCTTGAAGACCAGGTCGGCGTTGCCGGGGCTGCTCAGGTTCGCGGTGACGCGGCCCGTGCAGACGAACCGCGGCCGGTCCGGTGACCCCGCCGCCGTGCAGTCGGGCGTCGCGCCGGTGGTCGCGGCGAAGGACGAGCGGACCTCGGCGGCCGAGGAGTCCTGGAGCCGGTCCACGGGCGTGAAGGTGGTGCTGGGCACGTACAGGCCGTCGACCTTGGCGATCTGCTGGTCGAGGAAGGTGTCGTACGCGCTCTGGAGGCTCGTGTCCCGGCCCGTCCGGTCGCGCCAGGCGTCGAAGCCGGCCGGGTCGTCGGCCCGCTCGTATCCGTACATCTCGCGCAGCAGCGAGGGATGCTCGGCCCAGAGGAACTCGAAGAACGTGCCCGCGTAGGAGTAGAAGCGGAAGCCGTCCCTTTCGTACTGCGCGTGCAGCAGCTGGTCCACGGTCATGCGCGGCTTGCCGCCGGCCGTGTCGCTGATGATGCTCTGCACCAGCGACTTGCGGACCTTGATGCCTTCGTCGCGGGTGGAGCCGTCGAAGAACTCCGCCGTCCCCTCGTCCATCGCGGTGGTGCGGTCGCCCTGGAACCAGGGGCCCTCGCCGAAGAGGCCGGGCACCGCCCAGCGGCCGTTGAGGTAGTGGGTGTACTCGTGGCGGAACAGCTCCTCCAGCGTGAGCGTGGAGTCCTGCGGGACGCGGCGCTGGTAGGTGTAGAAGGTGGCGCCCTTCTCGATGTAGACGCCGCCGTTGTTGGTGCCCATGCCCGTCAGCAGCGGGTGGTAGACCTCGTAGTCCGAGCGCGAGGCGTACAGCACGATGTTCAGCGTGGTGTTGGTGTCGTCCGCCAGCGGCTGGTCGGTGCCGAGGACGCGGAAGAACTGCGACTTGACCTGCTTGCTCGCGTAGTAGAGCTGGTCCACGGTGGCCCGGTCCAGCGCGGTGCGCACCTTGATGCCGCCGTTGTCGTACGTGTAGGTGTGCGGGAAGAGGCGGCGCTCGATGTCCTCCTTGCACACCCCGTACTGCCGGCAGGCGCCGAACTCGTTCAGCCAGGTGACGACCTTCGCCCACGGCTCGCTGCCCTCGCCGAAGTTGCGGGCCGTGGTGGCCAGCAACTCGCCGAGGCCACTGGTGATCTCGCCCTTGAGCGCGTCGATCTGGCCCATCCGCCCGTATTCGCCCACCGCGTCGCGGGCCACCCAGGCGTTGGCCGTCCCCTTGAGGTGGGTGTAGCCGGCGAACGCCTTGAAGGCGGCCCGGTAGGGGGCGTCGGCGGTGACGGCCGCGCGGAAGGCGTCGTCGTGGTTGCCGGGGTAGACACCGAGGTAGTTCAGGGTCAGCGCGGCGAGCGCGGCGCCGCCCCACGAGGCGTCCGTGGCCGTCGCCGGGTGCGCGGCGTCCATGGTCGCGAGGACGCGCTCGACCAGCGGAAGCTGGTGCTGGCGCAGGCCCGGCGCGCTCCCCGCGTCCAGGGCCTCGCGCAGCGTCTCGGCGTTGGCGCGGGTCGCGTCGAAGGTGCGGGCGGCCGTGCCGAAGCCCTCGATCGCGCGGCGCATGGCCTCGACGGTCGGCGCGTCGGTGATGTCGATCTCGTCGTGCGAGAAGTCCTGATAGGCCACCGCGTGGAGATAGGTGAACATCTCCAGCAGGTGGCTGCCGTTCTTCCCGTCATGCGCGGCGGCGAGACTCTCGATCCGCCGGGAGACGGCCTGGACGTGCGCCCTCGACATGATCGGGACCAGCCGCTGGTCCCAGGTCCACAGGACGGTCCGCAGACATCCGTCGGCGGTGACGGCGGGGTCCGCGAGGAAGTCGGCGAACTGCTCGGGGGCGAGCCCCGTGATGCCGTCGAGCGTGCACGGTACGGCGGTGCCGCCGAGCCTGGCGGTCGGGGTCGTGGTCTTCGCGCCCTTCGTGGCCTTCGGCTTGTCCGTACGGGGGCCGGGTACGCGCCCGCCGGTCAGGCCGCCCGGTGCGGTGGGGGACGCGATCGCGGGCCGCGGGGCCTTCGCGAGCCGGGTGACCTCGTCGAAGGGGTTCGGCGTGGGGGTGTCCGCACGCGCGGCCGGCGCCGCGGCGGCGGGTGTGGCGGACCTGGGGGAGTCCGCGTGACCCGGTGGTACGACGGTGGCGCAGAGCGCCGTCGCTATGGCGGCGGTCAGCAGGGACGCGCGCAGGGATCTGGAGCGATACACGGATGGACTCCTGTGTGGGAGGCGTGGGGTAGCGCGCACGTGGAGGTGGTGTGCGCGTGGAACGGTGGCGCGAGCGGTGTCAACTGCCGTCCGACAGGCGGCTCGTGGGGGCCGTCCGGGTGCCACGTGATGTGTAACGTAGTAATGTGAAATGTTACTGACAACCCCTCAGGCGCCAGGAATTGCGCGGGACGTGAAGTGGAGGGGAACCCTCCGGCCTGCTGGCAGCTGATGGGTTGTCACCTCCGCAATTCGCCCACCCGCGCCCGAGGAGGAAGTGCCGTGAAGGAACCCGCTGTTCGGACGGTGAGCCATGACCTGCCGGTGTCGACGGAGCTCCAGGAGTTCATGACGGGCGGCTGGACCGCGACGCCGCTGTCCGGCGACATCCGGCTGCCGGTCGCGGCCCTCGCCGCCGCGCGCCGGGCGAAACTGTCGGCGCGCTTCCCCGGCGAGCGGCTGGTGGTCCCCGCGGGCCAGCTCACGGTCCGTTCCAACGACTGCGACCACCGCTTCCGCCCCCGCAGCGCGTACGCCTGGCTCACCGGGCTGACCGGCGAGGAGCAGGCCGGTCACGTACTGGTCCTGGAGCCGGACGGCCCGCACCGGCACGAGGCGGTGCTGTACGTCCGGCCGCGTTCCCCACGGGCCGGCGCGGAGTTCTACCGCGACCGCCGCTACGGCGAGTTCTGGGTAGGCAGGCGCCCCGACATCGCCGAGGCCGAGCGCCTGACCGGCATGCGCTGCGCGCACATCGGGACCCTGGGGCGCATGCCGCCCGGCCGCGACGCCTCCCGCGACGCCGCACTCGCCACCGCGCTGAGCGAGCTGCGCCTGGTCAAGGACGCCTGGGAGGTCGAACAGCTGCAACTGGCCGTGGATCACACCGCCGCCGGATTCGAGGACGTCGTACGGGCACTGCCGCGCGCCCTCGACCACCCGCGCGGCGAGCGCTGGATCGAGGGCGTCTTCGGCCTGCGTGCCCGCGCGGAGGGCAACGGCACCGGCTACGAGACCATCGCCGCCTCCGGAGCGCACGCGTGTGTCCTGCACTGGATCCGCAACGACGGCCGCCTGGACCCCCGCGAACTCCTCCTGCTGGACGCCGGGGTGGAGACCGACACCCTCTACACCGCCGACATCACCCGCACCCTCCCGCTGTCGGGCCGCTTCTCACCCGTCCAGCGGCAGGTCTACGAACTCGCCCTCGCCGCCCAGGAAGCGGGCATGGCCGCGCTCAGGCCGGGGGCGAGCTTCCGCGACTTCCACCGGGCCGGTATGCGGGTCGTCGCCGAGGGGCTCGCCGAGTGGGGGGTCCTCAAGAGCGCCGAGGGCGACTTCCACCGCCGGTACACCCTGTGCAGCAGCGGCCACATGCTCGGCCTCGACGTCCACGACTGCGCCCAGGCACGCGCCGACGCCTATCTCGACGGTGTCCTGGAGGAGGGGCAGGTGCTCACCGTGGAGCCCGGCCTCTACCTCCAGCCCGACGACGAGACGCTGCCCGCCGAACTCCGCGGCATCGGCGTGCGGATCGAGGACGACCTGGTCATCACCGCCGAGGGGGCGCGCCTGATGTCGGGGGCGCTGCCGCGCACACCCGACGCGGTCGAGGCGTGGATGGGTGAACTCCTCGCCGGGCAGCGGGACATGGGGGAGCGGTAGGTCTGTTCCCGGCTCTTGGCAGGCGTAGTGCAATGTGAAATATTACTGACGTGCCCATGAGTAACCCCACGGACGTCATCGTCGTCGGAGCGGGTGTGACCGGCGCCGCGTGCGCCTACTACGCCGCCCGCTCCGGCCTCTCCGTCACCGTGCTCGACCGCGGCCCCGTCGCCGGCGGCACGACCGGATCCGGCGAGGGCAACCTCTTGGTCTCCGACAAGGAACCCGGCCCCGAGCTCGAACTTGCCCTGCTCTCCACCCAGTTATGGAGGGAGCTGGCCCAGCACCTCCCGGCGGGCGTCGAGTACGAGGCCAAGGGCGGCCTCGTCGTCGCCTCCGACGCCACCGGCATGGCCGCGCTGCGGAAGCTCGCCGACTCCCAGGCCGGGGCGGGCGTCACCGCCGAGGAGATCCCCGCCGACCGGCTGCACGACCTGGAGCCGCACCTCGCCCCCGCCCTCGGCGGAGGCTTCCACTACCCGCAGGACGCCCAGGTCCAGCCCGCCCTCGCCGCGGCCCACCTGCTGCGCGCCTCGGGCGCCCGGGTGCGCACCGGCGAGGAGGTCACCGCCGTCCTCACCGGCGCGCACGGAAAGGTGCGGGGCGTCCGCACCGAGTGCGGGGAGCTGCACGCCCCGTACGTGGTCAACGCGGCCGGCACCTGGGGCGGGGAAGTGGCCCGGCTCGCCGGCGCCCACCTGCCCGTGCTCCCGCGCCGCGGCTTCGTGCTCGTCACCGAACCGCTGCCACGCCTCGTACGGCACAAGGTCTACGCCGCCGACTACGTCTCGGACGTCGCCAGCGACTCCGCGGCGCTGCAGACCTCCGCCGTCGTCGAGGGCACACCGGCCGGCCCGCTGCTCATCGGCGCCAGCCGCGAGCGGGTCGGCTTCGACCGCACCCTGTCGGTGGACGCGCTCGGCCGCCTCGCCGCCCGGGCCGCGGCGCTCTTCCCCGTGCTGGCCGGGGTGCGGGTCATGCGGACGTACGCGGGATTCCGCCCCTACCTGCCCGACCACCTGCCCGCCATCGGCCCCGACCCCCGTGTCCCCGGACTGCTGCACGCCTGCGGGCACGAGGGCGCGGGCGTCGGACTCGCCCCCGCCACCGGCCTCCTCGTCGCCCGCCTGCTCACGGGCGACCAACCGCCGCTCGACACGGGCCCGTTCCACCCGGGCCGCTTCGCCCCCGCGGCCTGAACCCCCTTCCGCCGCTCCCCCTAAGGAGGCCCGCAGTGGCCCGTACCCCCGCCGGCCTGGTCAGGGCGGAGCCCGGCCCGCCCTTCGAGATCACCTTCGACGGCCGCGCGGTCACCGCCCTGCCCGGCCAGTCCGTCGCCGCCGCGCTGTGGGGCGCGGGCATCCTCGCCTGGCGCACCACCCGGCACGGCGGCCGCCCGCGCGGCGCGTTCTGCGGCATCGGCCAGTGCTACGACTGCCTCGCCACCGTCAACGGAGAGCCCAACCGCCGCGCCTGCCTGGTGCCCGCCCGGCCCGGGGACGCGATCACCACCCAGGAAGGGAACGGCCGTGCCGACCTCGCCGTCTGAGCCGTCTGGGCCGTCTGGGCCGTCTGGGCCGTCCGAAACGTACGACCTCGCGGTGATCGGCGCCGGACCCGCCGGCCTCGCCGGAGCCGCCACCGCCCGCGAACTCGGCCTGTCCGTAGCCCTCCTGGACGCCGCCGCGCAGACCGGCGGCCAGTTCTTCCGCCACCCCGCCCCCGGCCTGGGCGCCGACCGGCCGCAGGCCCTGCACCACGACTGGGCCGCCTTCGCCGAACTGCGCCACCGCCTCGACGCGAGCGGTGTCACCCACCTCGCCCACCACCACGTATGGACCCTCACCCGGCAGGACGGCCGCACCTGGACCGCGCACGCCCTCACCGGCGCCGACGGCGACACCCCGGCCCGCGTACGGGCCCGCGCGGTCCTCCTCGCCACCGGCGCGTACGAACGACAACTCCCCTTTCCCGGCTGGACGTTGCCCGGTGTCGTCGGTGCCGGGGGCGCCCAGGCCATGCTCAAGTCCGGGCTCGTGCTGCCCGGAGCCCGCATCGTCGTCGCCGGCAGCGGACCGCTGCTGCTCGCCGTCGCCTCCTCGCTCGCGGCCGCGGGCGCCCACGTGCCCGCCGTGGTCGAGGCGTCCGGCTACCTCGGCTACGCCCGCCGGCCGCTCACCCTCGCCACCAACCCGCACAAGTTCCTCGAAGCCACCGTCCACGGCGCGGCACTGCTGCGCCACCGCGTACCGCTGCGCACCCGCAGCGCGGTCACCGAGGTACACGGCACCGGCCGCGTCGAGGCCGTCACCGTCTCCCGGCTCGACCGCGACTGGCGGCCCCTGCCCGGCACCGGCCGCCGCATCACCTGCGACGCCCTCGCCGTCGGGCACGGACTCGTGCCCCAGACCGAACTCGCCACCGGCCTCGGCTGCGCGACCCGGCGCACACCCGACGGGACGCACGCCCTCGCCCTGGACGCCCTCCAGGAGACCTCGGTGCCCGGCCTGTGGGCCGCGGGGGAGACCGGCGGCACCGGTGGGTGGCAACTGGCCCGCACCGAGGGCGAACTGGCCGGCATCGCCGTGGCCGCCCGGCTGCGCGCGCTGCCCGCCCTCACCACGAGCCGGCGCGTACGGGACCTGGCCCGGCGCCGCGACCGCATGCGCGCCTTCGCCGACGCCATGGCCGCCGCACACGCGCCCGGCCCCGGCTGGACCGGCTGGCTCACCGACGACACCGAGGTGTGCCGCTGCGAGGAGGTGACTGCGGGCACCGTCCGCGAGGCGGTCACCGGCCTCGGCGCCCGGGACACCAGAAGCGTCAAACTCCTCACCCGGGCCGGCATGGGCTGGTGCCAGGGCCGGACGTGCGGGGCGGCCGTGGCCTGCCTGGCGGCGGACGGTACGGCGCAGGGGACCGTACCGTCCGCCGCCGACCGCCGCCCGCTCGCCGTGCCCGTACCCCTCGGAGCCCTGGCCGACCCTCCCGCCACCTCCTGACCCAGCCACTCAGCAGAAAGGGTTACCACCATGACCACGGACTCCTGGACCACCGAACGCCCCTGGCGCGGCATCATGGTCGCCACCACGCTCCCGCTGCGCGCGGACCTCTCCGTCGACCACGACGCCTACGCCGCACACGTCCGCCGGCTCCTCGGCAACGGCTGCGACGGCGTCGTGCCCAACGGCTCCCTCGGCGAATACCAGACCCTCACCGCGGAGGAGCGCGCCCGGCTGGTGCGCACCGCCGTCGAGGCGGCCGGTGACGGGGCGCGGGTCATGCCCGGCGTCTCCGCCTACGGCAGCGCCGAGGCCCGCCGCTGGGCCGAGCAGGCCGCCGACGCCGGCTGCGGCTCCGTCCTGCTGCTGCCCCCCAACGCCTACCGCGCCGACGAACGGTCGGTCCGCGCCCACTACGCCGAGGTCGCGCGGGCCGGGATACCCGTCGTCGCCTACAACAACCCCACCGACACCAAGGTCGACCTGACCCCCGGCCTGCTGGCCCGGCTGCACGCCGACGGCAGCATCGTGGCCGTCAAGGAGTTCAGCGGCGACGTCCGCCGCGCCTACGAACTGGCCGAACTCGCCCCCGAACTCGACCTGCTGGCCGGCGCCGACGACGTCCTCCTGGAGCTCGCCGCCGCCGGAGCCGTCGGCTGGGTCGCGGGCTACCCCAACGCCTTCCCCGCCGCCTGCGCCGAGCTCTACCGCGCGGCCGTCGCCGGGGACCCGGAGACGGCCCTGCCCCTCTATAGGTCGCTCCACCCCCTGCTGCGCTGGGACTCCAAAACCGAGTTCGTGCAGGCCATCAAGCTCTCCATGGACATCGCCGGCCACCACGGCGGACCCACCCGCCCCCCGCGCCTCGCGCTCACCGGCGAGACCGGGGCCGCGGTGCGCGCCGCCACCGAGAAGGCCGTCGCCGACGGACACCACTGACCACTCCCGACGGCACCGCCGAAAGGACGCCCGTGCGCACCCGTCACGTCTTCCACGCCGTCGACTCGCACACCGAGGGCATGCCCACCCGCGTCGTCACCGGCGGCGTCGGCGTGATCCCCGGCGCCACCATGGCCGAGCGCCGGCTCCACTTCACCGAGCACCTGGACCACCTCCGCACGCTCCTGATGTACGAGCCGCGCGGGCACGCCTCCATGAGCGGCGCGATCCTCCAGCCCCCCACCCGGCCCGACGCCGACTACGGAGTCCTCTACATCGAGGTATCCGGACTGCTGCCCATGTGCGGGCACGGGACCATCGGCGTCGCGACCGTCCTCGTGGAGACCGGCATGGTGCCGGTCACCGAACCGGTCACCACCGTGCGCCTCGACACCCCGGCCGGCCTGATCACCGTTGACGTCCAGGTCGAGGACGGAGCAGCCAGGTCCGTCACGCTCACCAACGTACCCGCCTTCTGCGCCGGACTCGACCGCAGGACCGACGTCCCCGGCTACGGCACCGTCACCTACGACCTCGCCTTCGGCGGCAACTTCTACGCCTTCGTCGAACTCGACGCCCTGGGGCTGCCCTTCGACCGGGCCCGCAAGGACGACCTGCTCGCCGCCGGGCTCGCCGTCATGGACGCGATCAACGCCTCGACCGACCGCCCCGTCCACCCCGAAAACCCCGGGATCAGCGGACTCAAGCACGTCTACCTCGCCGCCCCCGGCTCCGACGCCCACCGCTCGCGGCACGCCATGGCCATCCACCCCGGCTGGTTCGACCGCTCCCCGTGCGGCACGGGAACCTCCGCCCGGATGGCCCAGCTGCACGCCCGCGGCACGCTCCCGCTCGGCCGCGACTTCGTCAACGAGTCCTTCATCGGCACCCGGTTCACCGGCCGCCTGGTGGGGGAGACGCGGGTCGGCGGCCTCCCGGCGGTCGTGCCCACCGTCACCGGACGCGCCTGGATCACCGGCACCGCGCAGTTCTTCCTCGACCCGGACGACCCCTTTCCCGGAGGCTTCCTCCTGTGACCGCCTACCAGACCCCTCTCCTCTCAGGTCCCCTCAAACGTCTCTTCTCACGGAACCCCGCCGACCCCGACGACATCGTCACCGAGGTGCCCACGCCCGGAGCCGCCACCGTCGAGTCCGTCCAGCGGGCCCGCGCCGCCCAGCCCGGCTGGCTGCTCGCGGGCGCCGCCGCCCGCTCCTCGGCGCTCTCCGCCGTCGCCACGGCCGTCGAGACCGCGGCCGAGGAACTCGCCGCCCTGGCCGTACGCGAGGTGGGCAAGCCCCTCACCGAGGCCCGGGCCGAGGTCGCCCGCACGGCCGCGATCTGGCGCTACTACGCGCAGGCGCCCTACGAACCGGCCGGCGCCGTCCACGAGACGGCGGGCGGCCCCGGACTGCTGCTCACCCGGCGCCGCCCGCACGGTACCGCCGGCCTGATCACCCCCTGGAACTTCCCCTTCGCCATCCCCTCCTGGAAGGCCGCACCCGCCCTCGCCACCGGCAACACGGTCGTCCTCAAACCCGCGCCCGAGGCCACCGCGTGCGCCCGGCGCCTCGCCGAACTCGTCCGACAGGCCGTGCCCGCCGATGTGTTCACCCTCGCGCCCGGCGGCGCGGCCGAGGGCAACGCCGTCCTCACGGCGGCCGACGCCGTCTCCTTCACCGGTTCCACCGCGGTCGGCGGCGCCGTCGTCCGCGCCGCCACCGCCCGGGGCATCCCGGTGCAGGCCGAGACGGGCGGGCTCAACGCGGCGATCGTCCTGCCCGACGCCGACATCGAGCGGGCCGCCGCCCACATCGCCGCGGCCGTCGCCGGATACGCCGGACAGAAGTGCACCGCCACCAGCCGCGTGATCGCCGTCGGCGCGGCCCTCGGCCCCTTGCGCGAGGCCCTCGCCGAGGCACTGCGCGCCCTGCCCGTCGGCGACCCCGCCGACCCGGCCACCGTGTGCGGGCCTCTCGTCTCGGGCCGCGCCCGCGACCGGTTCGAGGAAGCCCTGAGCGGTGCGTCCGTCCTCGCCGCGGGCACCGCTCCGGAGGGCCCCGGCTGGTACGCGGCCCCCACCGTGGTCGAAAAGGTGCCGACCGGCCACCAGTTGCTCACCGAGGAGGTCTTCGCCC
Source organism: Streptomyces sp. NPDC051173 (assembly GCF_040689515.1). NCBI lineage: Bacteria > Bacillati > Actinomycetota > Actinomycetes > Kitasatosporales > Streptomycetaceae > Streptomyces > Streptomyces sp. NPDC051173. Next base: position 19,078 of record NZ_JBFBBD010000075.1, on the reverse strand, counting down.
CCGTCGCCGTCCTGCTGCCCGCCGACGACCTGCCGCACGCCGTACGGATCGGCAACGCGGTCCCGTACGGACTGGTCACCTCGGTCCACACCGCCGCGCTGGAGGCGGTGCTGCACGGCCTCGACCAGCTCGACACCGGGATGATCCGCGTCAACGCCCCGTCCACCGGCGTCGATTTCCACCTGCCGTTCGGCGGAACCAAGGCGTCGGGCCACGGGCCACGCGAACAGGGCCGTGCGGCGCTGGACTTCTACACATCCAGCCGGACCTACACCCTGACTCCCTGAGAACGATGTGACATTGTACGCTCGTCGGACCGTCCAGGTACGGACCAGTCGAGCAGTGTGGCCGCGACCGTGCCGAGGACGCGGCGGCCCGCGACAGGCCGCCGCACCACGACGACAGACACGGGGAGACCATGGGCCACCTCAAGCAGCGCAACCTCATCACCGCCACCGAGCGGCTGCGCGACCAGGTCGCCCACGCCCTGCGGGCCGCGCTCATCTCCGGCGAACTCCGCCCCGGCGAGGTCTACTCCGCACCGCAGCTCGCGGAGGACTTCGGCATCTCCGCGACCCCGGTGCGCGAGGCCATGCTCGACCTCGCCCGCGAGGGCCTGGTCGAGCCGGTCCGCAACAAGGGCTTCCGGGTGACCGAGGTCAACGAGCGCGACCTCGACCAGTACACCGAGATCCGTACCCTCATCGAGGTCCCCACGACCGGCCGCGTCACGCGCACCGCCACCCGGGAGGACCTCGAAGCGCTCCGCCCGGTCGCCGAGGAGATCGTGCGCGCCGCACGCGACCACGACCTCATCGGCTACCTCGAGGCCGACCGGCGGTTCCACCTCACCCTGCTGGCGCTCTCCGGCAACGAACGCCTCGTCGAGACCGTCGGCGACCTGCGCAAGCGCTCGCGCCTGTACGGGCTGACCGCCCTCGACCGGCGCGGCGAACTCATCCCCTCCGCCGAGGAACACGTCGAACTCCTGGACCTGATGCTCGCGGGCGACGCCAAGGGCGCCGAGAAGTGCATGGCCCGCCACCTCGGCCACGTGCGCTCACTGTGGGCGAAGGGCGCCGAAGCGGAGTCCTGACACCGGACCGGAGCACCGGATCAGAACAAGGCATCGAATGCCATAAAGGATCCGCCAAAATCATGGGGTGGGGCATCAACATCGCGCCAAAAACCCTCACTGACAAGAAAGTTCGCGCTTTGCTGCGAACGCCGGTCATCCACATTCCTGATCCGACGGGGCCCCGGCAGCGTGCCGCCTTCATGAGAAGGAGCGAACGATGGCGCAGGGCAGTGCCCCCACCGGTGGCCCGGGCGCGCGTCCGGGCCGGCTCAAGGTCTTCCTCGGGGCGGCGCCCGGGGTCGGCAAGACCTACAGGATGCTCGACGAGGGGCGGCGGCGCACGGCCCGGGGCAAGGAAGTGGTGGTGGCCTTCGCCGAGGGCCACCACCGCCCGCGCACCGACGCACTGCTCGAAGGGCTCGACGTCATGCCCCGCGCGACACGCACCCACCGGGGCCTGGAGCTCACCGAACTCGATCTCGACGCGGTGCTGGAGCGGCGCCCCGAGGCCGTGCTCGTCGACGAACTCGCCCACACCAACGTCCCCGGCGGCCGCAACGCCAAGCGCTGGCAGGACGTCGAGGAACTGCTCGCCGCCGGGATCGACGTGGTCACCACCGTCAACATCCAGCACCTGGAGTCCCTCAACGACGTCGTCGAGAAGATCACCGGGGTGCGGCAGCGCGAGACCGTGCCCGACACGTTCGTGCGCAGGGCCCATGAGATCGAACTGGTCGACATGCCGCCCGAAGGCCTGCGACGGCGTATGGCGCACGGCAACATCTACCCACCCGAGAAGGTCGACGCGGCCCTCTCCCACTACTTCCGGATCGGGAACCTCACGGCGCTGCGGGAGCTGGCCCTGCTGTGGGTGGCGGGCCGGGTCGACGAGGCCCTGCAGAGCTATCGGTACGAGCACGGGATAGGCGGTGTGTGGGAGACCCGCGAACGCGTCGTGGTCGCCATCACCGGCGGGCCCGAGAGCGAGGCCCTCATCCGCCGCGCCGCCCGGATCACGGCCCGTTCCTCCGGCGGCGACCTGCTCGCCGTCCACATCGCCCGGAGCGACGGCCTGGTCGACGCCTCACCCGCCGCCCTGGCCAGACAGCGACAGCTCGTGGAGAGCCTCGGCGGCACCTTCCACTCCGTCGTCGGGGACCATGTGCCCACCGCGCTCATGGAGTTCGCCCGCGCCGAGAACGCCACACAGCTGGTCATCGGGACCCGTGTCCGCGGCTGGCTGCTGGGCTCGCTGACCGTCCGCGGAGCGGGCGAGACCATCGTCGAGCTCTCCGGCGACATCGACGTGCACATGGTCACCCACGAACGCGCCAAGCGGGGACGCGTGCCGGCCGCCCCGCCGAACCGCCTGCCGCTCACCCGCCGGGTGGCGGGGCCGACGGCCGGCCTCGTACTGCCCACGCTCCTGACCCTGCTGCTGCGCGGCCACTCCGGCCACCCCGACCTCAACCTCAGCACCGAGATCCTGCTCTTCCTGCTGACGGTGCTGGGGGTCGCCTGCATCGGCGGCGTCGCCTCCGCGCTGCTCGCCGCGGTGACGGCCTCCATGCTGATGAACTACTACTTCGTGCCGCCCGTCGGCCAGTTCACCCTCGACGAGGCCGACAACGTCCTCCTGATCGCCTTCGCGACCGTGGCCGTCACCGTCGCGGCCATCGTGGACCGCTCGCTGCGCCTGGGCCGCCGCGCCGCCAGCGCGGCGGCGGAGGCCGAGACCCTGTCCTCGCTCGCGAGCAGCATCCTGCGCGGCGACAAGTCCGTGCCCGCGCTGCTGGAACGCACCCGCGAGACGTTCGGCATGGAGAGTGCCGAACTCTCCTACGGCAAAGGGGAGGCGGGGTACCGGGCGGTGCCCGACAGCGACACGGATCCGGCCTGCGAGACGAGGGTCCCGATCGGCACGGACAGCGTGCTGGTGCTGCGCGGCCGCCGGCTGCCCGCCTCCGAGCAGCGCGTGCTCACCGCCTTCGCCGCCCACCTCACCGCCGCCGTCGAGCGCGCCAGGCTCGCCGAGGTCGCGGCCGAGATCGAACCCGTCAAGGCCGCCGACCGGATGCGCACCGCCCTCCTCGCCGCTGTGAGCCACGACCTGCGCACCCCACTGGCCGGCTGCTGGGCCGCCGTCAGTTCACTGCGCAGCCGCGACGTGGACTTCTCCCGGGAGGACCGCGAAGGGCTCCTCATCGCCGCGGAGGAGTCCCTCGCCAAGCTCAACCGCCTCGTGGACAACCTGCTCGACATGAGCAGGCTGCAGGCGGGCGCGCTGACCCTGCGCCTGGAACCCACGTCGCTCGCGGAAGTGCTGCCGCTCGCGCTCGAAACCCTGCCCGAACCCGCCGTACCCGTGGTCACCCTGGACCTGGAGAGCACGCCCCAGGTGCTCGCCGACGCACCGCTGCTGGAACGTGTCATCGCCAACCTCGTGGCCAACGCCGTACGCAACGCGCCCGCCGGGCATCCGGTGACCGTCAGCGCCAGCACCCTGGCCCCGTACGTCGAAGTACGGGTCATCGACCGTGGCCCAGGGCTTCGCTCAGCCGACAAAGAGCGCGCGTTCCTGCCCTTCCAACGCCTCAGCGACACCGACAACACCAGCGGTCTCGGGCTCGGACTCGCCCTTTCCCGCGGCCTCACCGAGGCCATGGGCGGCACCCTCACCCCCGAGGACACCCCCGGCGGCGGACTCACCATGGTCATCTCCTTGCCCGCCGCACCGGCCCCCGCGACGGAGGCCCCGGCATGAGCCGGTTCGAGGGAAGCGGAAGTTGCGCGTGGGCCCCCGCCTGAAGGAGGATCACGGCATGTCTACGCGAAAGGGCGACGTTCGCCCCGTTCTGTGAACCCCGTCGAGCCGGCGTACGGGCCGGCCGACGCCGTCGATTCCTGGCTGCACGAAGCACTGGGCGACGCCCCCGGCCACGGCTCCGCCTACGGTGCCGCGCGAAGCGCGATCTTCGACGCCGTACGGGCCGACCGCGGCGGTCCGGTGGCATGCCGGTTGCGGGCCCTGACCAACCACACCGACACCGCCGTCCGACTGGTCGTCCTCCGGCTGCTGACCGAGCTGAGCCAGGGGGACCGCCCGTGGCCCGCGGCCGCGGATGCCGCGTTCATCCGCCTGCGTGACAGGGACGAGAAGGTGCGGCGCTGCGCCGCTTGGCTCCTGGCGGCGGCGGACCACCGGCGAGCCACCGAAGAGCTCGGCGCCACCCCCGCTCACCTGCCGCCGACCGCGCGACTGGCCCTTGCCGAGGCGCTCTTCGAGCCGTCCGACCAGGCTCGGATCGCCGGACTCCTTCCCCTGGCGGAACGACTGCGGCAGGACCACGACCCGGCCGTACGGCTGCGCGCCGCACTGGGCGTCCTGCGCCACGGGCTCGCGGAGAACCGGGCTCCCTGGGAGTCGGCGGTGCTCGCGGACCTCGACGCGGGAGGGGAGCGGCTCGGCGGCCCCGGTGGTCTGATCGCATGGCGGCCCGGCACGCTGTGGGGCCTGGCGGCGCGGGCCCACGGCGAGGAAGCCGCCTGCTACGCCTGGATCGGGAGGCTGTCCACCTCGCGGACCCCGGTGAGGCGCCGGGCCGCGATCGACATGGCCGAAGTCGCGCTCCGGCACTGGCGCGCGGCCCCGGCCTCCGTGGCCGCGTCCCTGCGACCGATGCTCGCCGACACCGCGCCGGAGCTACGGGCCGCGGCGACAGCCGTCATCGGGGCCTCCCTGGAGGCCGCCCGGTGCTGCGCCGACGAACTGGCCGGCCTCCTCGGCGACCCGCGGGCAGGGGAAGCGGCGGTGCCGGCCCTGGCGAGGACCGGCGACGCCCGCGCCATGGACGGGCTGTGCGCGCTGGTGGCTTCGGGCGCGGCCGCCAGGGAGGTGGGTGAGGCCGCCGAAGGGCTGGCCGTGGCACGTGTGAATCTGGAGCCTCTCGTCGCGGCGACCGTCGACGCCCTCGACCGGCACGGCAAGGGGTGTTCGCACGATCCCGTGCGCTGCGCGGCCCCGTCCGCCGTGGCGGTGCTGCGTGCCTGCGGTGCGGCGTCGGCCCCGGCGGTGGCGGAACTCATGCGGCAACTCGACGAATGCCTGGATGCCGCGAGCTCTCACCACTGGCTCCGGACACAGCTGTTGCTCGCCCTCGGCGACATCGGCCCGGGCGCGGCACCCGCGGTGCCGCTCCTGGAACGTGTCATCGCGCGGGAGACCGACACCTGGGCCGCGGACCACGCCTCGATGACCGTGCTCCGCCTCACCGGCGACCGGGGCCGGGCGGAGCGGTGCTTCGAGGACGCCGTCGGACAGCCGCGCCGCCGTGCCTTCGCCGCCTCCCTGCTGGAGTGGCTCGCCGGGCACGGCGGCCTCTCACCCCGGCAGTCCGCCCACCTGCGCGAGCTGACGGACAGGCCGCGACGCCTGCACCCCCGGCTGCTCGGGGCCCTCTGGAAACACTCCGGCACCGCCGCGGCCCGTGTCCTCCTCGATGTCCTCCCGCGCTACCTGGACGACGACGCATACGGCGCCTACGCCTGCTCGGTCCTGACCGACATGGGACGCGAAGCGGCCGCTGCCCTGCCCGCCCTGCGAGAGGTGGCCGAACGCCGGACCCGACTGCCTCTGTATCTCGGCGACTTCGACCGGGAGACACGTGCGGACGAGCGTCTGGCCGCGGCGGCACGGGACGCTCACGCACACATCACCTCGCTCACCGATCCCGCTGGATGACACGGCTCGCGTCAGGACGCAGCCGGTGCCTCACGCCGGGCGAGCGCGTCGGAAGCCCTGACCGTGATGTAGAGCGAGGCCGCCAGAGTGAGGGCCAGTGCGGCGCCTGTGGCGAAGACGCCGCCGCTGGAGACAGGAGGCGGGCCGCCGGCCTCGGAGCGGGCGGAGCCGGTGAGGAAGGGGACGACGGCCAGGACGGCGACCGCGAGGACGACCTCGGCCCAGACGACCTTCGGGAAGTGCCGCAGCGTCAGGCGCAGGAGGGAGGCCGTGGCGTCGGCGTGACGGGCCCGGGTGATGCGGGGCATCAGCCAGAACTGGTTGACGGCCCCGGCCGCGACCATGCCGAGGACCAGCACGGTCTTGAGGAGGAGGAAGAGGCCGAAGGTGGTGGTCCACAGCTGGCCGACGGAGCCGACGCGCTTCCAGCTCATCCACAGTCCGGAGATCAGCACGGCGGCGACACAGACGAGGGCGACGAAGCCGAAGCGACGCCAGAGGCCGGCCCACAGGGCGCCGGCGTTCCCGCCCAGCCGGCCGCGGGTGCCGGCGAGGACGGCGAGCAGGGCCAGACCGCCGGTCCATACCGTGCCGCTGATGATGTGGACCTGGCCGAAGACGAGGTCGAGGACCTTGTCCGTGTCCTTCGGCGCCACGGCCGGTATCGCCGAGACGAGCGACACCGCGAGTGACAGGGGCAGGGCGGTCAGCGCGAGCACGTCGAGGTGCCGGCGTGCCCGTGGGACGAAGAGGGCGATCAGCGCGGCGGACGCGAGGACGAGCACGGCGTTCTGGATCAGACAGACCGTGCCCTGGGCCACCCAGGCTCCCTTCGCCGCGGGCGCGTGCAGGAAATCCCAGAGGTGTTCCGGCGCCAGAGCGTCACCGAACGGCATGCCCTTGCCGGCCCGGGCCACGCGGGCGGCGAGCTGGAAGTAGCCGGACACCAGCAGGGCGACCCCGGCCCAGGCGAGGTATCCGGCCGTCCGGCGGCGCATGACGGCGACATCGCCGCGCTCGCTCTCCGGTGCGCGAAGAGCGGGGCGGACCGACGCCGCGTACGTCACCGTGGCGCCGACAGCCCCGGACAGGCCGAGGAAATAGCCCGATTTGGTGAGGATCCTCCAGAGCGGAGGCATGGAGTAGCCGGCCGAGGCGGCCAGATGAACGAGGGTCATAAAAGTAAGGTTAGCCTAAACTTACCGAGGGTCCGGCTGAAGGGGCGCCTTGGTGTGCGTAAGTGACATTCAAGTTCTCGCTTGGGCGGTTCCCCATCCCCGCCGATGGCATGCCGATCCACTCGCGGCAGATTTACATCACAGCGGGAAACTGTGCACTGTTCTTACGCCCATAAAAGCAAATATGTCCTCTATCTCCAGGCTGGCTATACAGCCATACAGGTGCCAGAGTCTTCTTCAAGCAGGTGGCGCCACCTGCGCCCTGGCGGACCGACTTCGCACGGCCAACACCCTTGGGCAGCGCGGCCTTTCGGGTGCCTGGCGAATGTCTCCGCAGCAACCGCTCGTGTTCCATGGAGAGTTCGTGCACGCGTATCTGATGACAGCACCCGGTGAAATCGTCCGTTCGCAGGTCCCCGACCCCGTATGTCAGCCGGACGAGGTGCTGTTGGAGACCGAGGCCGTCTCCATATGCTCCACCGACGTCTCCTACTTCAGGGGGCATCTTTTCCCCGACGCGTGGCCGATCATTCCCGGGCACGAATACGTGGGCCGCGTCCTGGAGGTGGGCTCGCGCCTGAAGGGCGCCGTGGAGCCCGGCGAGCGCATCTGTTACTGGGGGCAGACCGACTTCGGCGGGATGGCCGACTACCGGGCCCTCCGCCCGCTCTTCCCGGGGCAGCGTGGCATGGAGACCACGTGGTACACCGAGCGGAACTTCTACGACGCCGACCAGGCCGCCGCCGTCGTTCTGCCGGACTCGATCCCCTCCGACCTGGCCACGATCATCGAGCCGCTCACCTCCGTCCTGCGCTCCCTGCTGCTCAACCCGCCCGAGCCGGGGGACAATTGCGTCGTGCTCGGCTGCGGCCCCAGCGCCCTCCTCGCCGTCCAGGTGCTCGACCGTTGTCTCGGCGCGGGTTCCGTGACGGTGCTGGACCGCAACGACGCCCGTATGGAGGTGGCCTGCCGTTACGGCGCCGCGCGGTCGTTCAACACGGAGAGCCAGGCCGCCGAACTCGACACCTTCGTGCATGAACACCACGACCAGTACGCCGACTACGTCTTCGACGCCCTGCCGCACATCGACAGCCCCGTCGACGGCCGGAAGGACATCCGGGAGTCGGCGATGGGCCTGCTGCGGCCGGGAGGCACGTATGTCCTCTACGGCGCCACGGCCGTCCCGCAGATGTTCAACACCTGGATGATCCTCGCCAAGGGCCTCAAGCTCCGCTCCACCCCCTTCGACGTCCGGCAGTTCCCCATGACGCGCTCGGCGCACGTGGCGAGCGTCGCGCTGCGGCTGATCGAGACGGGGCTCGTGGACGCGCGGCCGCTGGTCACCACCCGGGTGCAGCTCGAGGACGAGGACGGTGTCCGCCGGGGATTCACCGCGTACGGGCAGGGCGCCTCGATGAAGACCTCGATGCTGGGCAAGGGGATCCTGCCGGGTGCCCCGGAGGGCTGGGAGACCGCGGAGGAGATCGGAGTTCCGGCCTGACGCACCGGTCCCGTATCCACAGGACCCGTCCGGCCGGCAGACGGCCTCTCGAGCCGGGTGCCGCCGAAGAGGCGGACGCCCCTCCGGCGGCACCCGGCATCGCCAGGAGAACCACGGAGCTTCGATGAACGAGATGAGTGCGGGCAAGGCGGCGCGGGCGGCAGCCGCGATGCTCGCGGCCAACCGGCGGACCGGCTATTCCGCCGGCGCGCGGCACGCCTACGACTACACCTGCCCGTCGCCCGAGACCTACCCCTTCCAATGGGCCTGGGACAGCAGCTACCACGCCATAGCGCTCGCCCACCTGAACCCGCGACGCGCGCAGAAGGAACTCTCCTCGCTGCTGTCGGCCGTCACCGGCACGGGGTTCCTGCCGCACATGATCCTCTGGCAGGACGACCTGCGCCCGAAGGCGACCCAGGAGTTCAAGATCGACGTATGGGAGGAATGGCGGTCGGTCACGATCGCGCCGCCCGTCGTCGCCAGGGCGATCGAGCACGTCTTCCGGGCCACCGGGGACCACGCCTGGCTGCGGGAAGTGCTCCCCGCCGCCCTCGCGTTCTTCTCCTGGCTGCGCGAACACCGCACCAGCCCCGGTACAGGTCTCCTGGAGATCTACCAGCCGGACGAGTCGGGCCTCGACATGAGCCCGAAGTACGACCGGGCGCTGGGCATCCAGGACTCCTCGCCGAGCACCGTCGCGGCCGACTGGCACGGCGCCATGCGCACCCTGCTGGACGGCTACTCCGACGACCGGCACCCCGAGAGCCCGCTGCGCGACGCCCGGCGGTTCGTCTGGAACGACGTCCTGGTCAACTCCGTCCACGCCGACGGCCTGATGGCCCTCTCCCGCCTGGCGGAGGCCGCCGGGCTGCCCGCCGCCACATCGGCGGAACTGGCCCGCGGGTCCGAGGAGATCTGCCGGGCCCTGGTGCGGCACTGCTGGGACGACGAAGCGGGCGCCTTCTTCGACCTCGATCTCGTGGCCGGGGAACGCGTTCCCGTGCTGACCGCGAGCTCCCTCTTCCCGGTCATCAACGACTTCATCCCCGACGACATCGCGAAGCGGGTCGTCGAGGAGCACCTCCTCGACGAACGGGAATTCTGGCACCGCTATCCGGTCTCCAGCGTGTCCGCCACCGAGGTCACCTTCGACCCGGACTTCAGCACGGCGGCGATCTTCCGCGGTTCGAGCTGGATGAACCTCAACTGGTATCTCCACGGCGGCCTGCGCAAGCGCGGGTACCACCGCGAAGCGCGTGAACTCGCCCTGCGGAGCGCCGAATGCGCCGCCGCGGCGGGCATGCGGGAGTGCTACGGCCCCCACGACGCCGGCGGCCACGGAGCCCGCTCCTTCGGGTGGAGCTCGCTGGTCCTCGACCTGCTGGCCACCGAGGGGCTGCCGCTCACCGACGACAACGGCGACCAGCTTTTTCTGGAGGACTGACCATGGCGAACTGGGGCTTTCTCGGAGCGGGTTCCATCGCGGAGTCGAGCCTGGGGCCGGCGGTGCGCTCGGGGCAGGGCGCACACCTCTACGCCGTCGCCTCCAGGAGCGCGCAGCGCGCGTGGTCGCTCACACCGGAGAAGGTGTACACGAACTACCCGGATCTCCTCGCGGATCCCGCCGTCGACATCGTCTACATCGCCCTGCACAACGCCGCTCACCGTGAATGGGTGGAAGCGGCACTGGCCGCCGGGAAGCACGTGCTGTGCGAGAAGCCTCTCAGCCTGTCGGCCACGGGAGTGGATGCGATGATCCGGTCGGCGCGCGCCGCGGACCGGCTGCTGGTGGAAGCCGCCTGGAACCGCTGGCACCCGCGCACCCAGGAGATGGAGCACCTCGTCGGATCGGGCGCGATCGGACAGGCCGTCCACGTCACGTCCCGGTTCCACGGCCTGGCACCGGCGGCGGGAAACTACAGACTGGACAGCGCGCTCGGGGGCGGTGCGTTGTACGACGTCGGCTATTACGCGATATCGGCGACGCTCGCCGCGTTCGGCTGGCAGACACCGCGCGTCGAACGGGTCAAGCACCAGAGGTGGACCCCCACCTCCGCGGACTCCTCCGTTTCCCTGACGCTCAGGTTCCCCTGCGGGGGTACCGCGGACGTCGAGTGCTCGCTCGACGGCTCGCTCGCGGAGGAATTCACGGTCCGCGGAACCGACGGCGCGCTGTCCCTCTCCTCCCCGGCCTTCACCGCCGGAGTCCACTCCTCCCGCCTCGACCTGACCAAGGACGGGTACGCGACCGACGCCAGGCACCATCCCGCGGTGGACCCGTACCGGCTGATGGTCGAGAACATCGAACGGTCCCTGGCGGGCGAGGACGCCTACGTCGTGCCGCTCCAGCAGACGCGGCTCATCGCCCAGGTCATCGACGCGGCACGAACGGTCATCGGAGCTCCACCCGGCAGATGACTCCAGGAGTGACGGATCCCGTCCCGGACCGACGGAGATCCCTGCCTGCCGGAAGTTCCGACCAAGGAAGGTTTCACCACCGATGAAAGCCGTTGTAATGGCGGGCGGCGAGGGCTCGCGCCTGCGCCCCATGACCTCAGATCTGCCGAAACCCCTGCTGCCGGTCGCGGGCCAGCCGATCATGGAGCACGTGCTGAGGCTGCTGGGCAAGCACGGCATGAACGAGACCGTGGTGACGGTCCAGTTCCTCGCCGCCCTCATCAAGAACCGCTTCGGGAACGGCGAAGAGCTCGGCATGCGGCTCCACTACGCGCACGAGACCACCCCGCTCGGCACGGCCGGCAGCGTCCTGAACGCCGAGGCGGAACTGCGCGACGACACGTTCCTCGTGATCTCCGGGGACGCGCTGACCGACATCGACCTCACCGAACTGATCGCGTTCCACCGCGCCAAGGGAGCCCTCGCCACCGTCTGCCTGACCCGGGTCCCCGACCCGCTGGAATTCGGCATCACGGTGACCGGCCAGGACGACCGGGTCGAGAGGTTCCTGGAAAAGCCGACCTGGGGCCAGGTGTTCACGGACACCGTCAACACCGGCATCTACGTCATGGAACCCGAGATATTCGACTACGTCCCCAAGGACGGCCCCGCCGACTGGGCCGGTGACGTCTTCCCCCGCCTGCTCGCCGAGGGAAAGCCCGTGTACGGATACGTGGCCGACGGCTATTGGGAGGACATCGGGACCCAGGAGAGCTACCTCAAGGCCCACACCGACATCCTCGAAGGCCGGGTCCGTGTCGACCTCCCCGGATTCGAGACGTCGCCCGGCATCCGGATCGCCCAGGGCGCCGAGGTCCACCCCGACGCCGAACTCCAGGCCCCCTGCCACATCGGCGCCCACGCCAGGGTCGAGGCCGGTGCCGTCATCGGCGCCCACACCGTCCTCGGCCCGAACACGGTGGTGGCACCGCACGCCGTCGTGGAACGCGCCATCGTCCACGAAGGCGTCTACCTCGGCCCCGCCACCCGGCTGCGCGGCTGCGTGATCGGCCACGGCACCAGCGTCATGAGCGGCGCCAGCGTCGCCGAGGACGCCGTCGTCGGAGCGGCGTGCACCATCGGCGAGGACGCGGTCGTCACGGGCGGGGTCCGCGTCTACCCCGAGAAGGTCGTCGAGGCGGGTGCCGTCGTCAACTGCTCCCTCATCCGGGAATCCCGCAACCAGGCCAGCCTGTTCGGACCCGACGGGGTCTCGGGGATCCTCAACGTGGAGATGACCGCCGAGCTGATGGCCAGGCTCGCCGGCGCGTACGCCACGCTCCTGCCCCAGGGAGCCTCCGTCACGGTCGCCCGCGACGACTCACCCGGCGGGCGGGCCCTGTCCCGCGCGTTCACCGCGGCCCTGCAGTGCGCTGCCGTGCACGTACGGGACATCGAGGGCGTGCCGCTGCCCGTGGCCCGGCAGCAGACCGCGCTGCACAGCGCGGGCGGCGTCGTGATCCGCACCGTCCCCGGCACGCCCGAGCGCGTCACCGTCCTCTTCCTCGACGAACACGGCGGCGAGCTCTCCCCGGCGACCCGGCGCAAGCTCGACCGGGTCTACGCGCGACAGGAGTACCGCACCCACCCCAGCGCGGTCGGAAGCCTGCACAGCCCCGCGGGCGTCATCGACTCCTACGCCGAGACCCTGCTCGGCACCCTGGACACGTCCCGCATCCGCGAAGCCGGGCTGAAGATCGTGGTGGACGCGGCACACGGCAGCGCCGGGGCGCTGCTGCCGCAGCTGTGCGGAGCCCTGGGAATCGACGCCCTCCTCATCAACACCGCTCCGGACCCGGCGGCGCACGCCGGATCCACGGATGGCGACCGCCTCGCCGAGCTCGTCACCTCCGCGCGGGCCGCCTTCGGCGCCCGCATCGACCCGGCCGGTGAGCGGCTGACCATCGTCGACGACCAGGGCCGGCGCGTGGCCGCGGACCGGGCGCCCCTGGCGCTGGCGGACCTGGTCACCGGCCTGCGGCCGGGCGGGCGGATCGCGTTGCCCGGCACCGTCTCACGCACCGCCGAACTCCTCGCCGCCGCACGCGGCACCGAGGTGCTCCGGACGGCCGCCTCCGCGTACGCCCTCACCCAGGCCGTCCGCGAGGGAGACGTCCGCTGGGCCGCCGACGGACGCGGCGGCTTCATCGTCCCCGCCGTGTCCACCGCCCCCGACGCCTTCGCCGCGCTCCTGCACCTGGCCGGCCTGCTGGCCCGTTCCCCCGAACCCCTCAGCAGCGTCGTCGACCGGACCCCGGTGCCCCACGTGCTGCACTGCACCGTGCCCACTCCGTGGGAGGCGAAGGGTGCCCTCATGCGCACGCTGACACACACCGCGCCTGGAAACCTGGACAGTTCGGTCACCGAAGGCGTCCGCATCGTCGACGGGCACGACCGCTGGGTCATGGTCGTGCCCGACCCCGCCGAAGCCGTCACCCACCTCTGGGCGGAAGGCCCGGACCGGGCCGCCGCCCGCGCCCTGCTGGAACAGTGGGCACTCCGCGTCGGCGAGACGGTGGCCGCGCACACTCCACCGCAGCGGACCCCCGGCAGGACCCGGCGCCCGCACCCCAGGAAACAGACCGCTCCCGCGACCGGACCGGCCGCGAAGGCCGTTCTCACGGACCTCGCCGTGCTGGACACCGTTCCGCGGTGAGGCCCGGGGAACCCTCCGTGCCCGGCCCCCGGCCGGCCGCGGACCAGCCCGTACCGACCACCCAGGAGGCACCGTGCCACCCCCAGCTCCCCACCCCCTGACGACGGAGATCGAGGCCGTCGTCTTCGACTGCGACGGCCTGCTCGTGGACACCGAGTCCTGCTGGACGCGGGCCGAGGCCGCGGTCTTCGAGGAGCACGGCCACGCGTTCGGCCTGGAGCAGAAGAAGCTGCTGATCGGAAGGACACCCACCGACCTCGGCTTCATCCTGGCCGACCGCTTCGGACGCCCCGGGCAGGAAAAGGCCCTCACCGCCACCCTCCTCGACCGGGTACGCCAGGAACTCGAAGAAGGGGTCTCCCTCCTTCCCGGGGCCCTGGAACTCGTGCGCACCTGCGCCGAGCGCGTCCCCGTGGCCGTGGCCAGCAACAGCCCCCGGCCGCTGCTGGAGATCGCGCTGAACTCCACCGGGCTGGCCGACCTGCTGCCCGTCTCCCTCGCGGTCGAAGACGTGCCGAACCCCAAGCCCGCGCCCGACCTCTACCTCGCCGCCTGCGCTGTTCTGGGCGCCAAGCCCGCCCGCTCCGTCGCCTTCGAGGACTCCCGCACGGGCGTCGCCGCCGCGCGCGCGGCCGGCCTGCGCCTCGTCGTGGTCCCCTCACTGCCGGACGCGGAACCGCGCGCGGACACCGGTGACGACTGGCTGCTGGAATCCCTGGCCGAGCCCGCGCTCCACCAGTGGGCGGACGCGCTGACCGTGTCGCCCGGCAGCACCGCCCTCCGGGGCTGAGGCCGGCTCCGCGCCCGGTGGGAGCCCGCGCCCCCGGCGGGCTCCCACCGGGCGCATCACCCCATGAGGCCGGTCGCCTATCCGGCGGGTCGCCTGTACAACAGAGCGGAATCCCTTTCCCCGGAGGCCCCAGTGAAACCAGATTTCACGCCCAGGTACTACCAGATCGAGCAGGCGCTGCGCGGCCGGATCGCCAAGCTGCGCCCCCACGACCTGCTGCCGTCCGAGTCGGAGCTGTGTGCCGAGTTCCATGTGAGCCGCATGACCGCACGGGCGGCTGTCCAGAAGCTCGTCGCCGAGGGCCTGGTCTACCGCGTCTCCGGGCGGGGGACGTTCGTGGCGGAGCCCCCGACCCACCGCCGGGCGGAGAACCTCGTCCGGTTCAGTGAACACATGCGCCGACAGGGCCACGAACCCACATCGAGACTGCTCCACGCGACACTGCGCCCCGCCATGGAGGAGGAGGCGAACCGGCTGCTCCTCCGGGTGCCGGTGGACGTGGTGGAGATCAGCCGGGTGCGCCTGGCCGACGGCGTCCCCACCGCGCTGGAGCGGGCCGTCTTCCCGCCGGAGCTGTCCGGCCTCCTGAAGACCGATTGCGTGGCCGGCTCCATGCACGAGGCGCTCACGGACCTCGGCAAGACCCCCACCCGCGGCCACTCGTCCATCAGGGCAGGCGTGGCGGACGCGTACGAAGCCGAGCTGCTCTCCGTCGCTCCGGGTACCGCCCTGCTCATCGAGGTGCGACTGATCCTCGACCAGCACGACCAGCCGTGCGAACTCACCGAGTCGCGCTATGTGGGCGACCGTTACGTCCTCGATGTCGCTTTCGAGGTCGACGCTTCCGGGGCCGGGGAGCCGAAGTCGCCCGATGCGGACCGCTGATCCTCGCTGAGGCCGCCCGCATGAGTGAATCCCGCGCATCTGATCGCGCCGGAAGAGCGCCCCTGAGCCGCACCGGTCGGGCATGCTGGTGCTTCCCTGTCGTGGGACTCGGGTGAACCAAGGGGGAGACCATGCGCATACGCATCAACGCGACGACGGACGATGAACGCAGAGCGGTGGCGGACCTGTACGAGTGGCTGCGGCAGGACCCCGAGGTGCGGCGCGGCGCCACGGTGGAGCGGGTGCGGCCGTGGCGGTCCGGCGGGGCCATGGGGACCGTCGAGATCATCAACGTGATCGTGAGCCAGGGCTTCACGGCACTGAACCTGGCGCTGTCCTACGCCTCCTGGCGGACCGCCCGCCCGGCGGCTCCGCCCATCGTCATCAACGTCGCGGGCCGCTCGATCGTCGCACAGGACAGTTCCGACGAGACGGTGCGCCGTCTGGTGGAGGCACTGGAGCAGGCGACCGCCGCCACGGATCCGGAGTGACGAAACTCCCCCGAACCGGCGGGCAGGGCGCGGACCGTGCCGCGAGTGCACACGACGCCATCGCCTACTGGAATCACAACGTGCACTACCACCCGCTCGTGCTCCACGCCGTGCCACCCCGGTGCGGCTCGGCCCTGGACATCGGCTGCGGCGAGGGACTGCTCGCCCGCGAACTGGCCGAACGGGTCCCCGCCGTGACCGGCGTGGACGTCTCCGGCGAGATGATCCGCCTCGCCCGCGAACGCGGCGCGCGTGTGCGCAACGCGACCTTCGCGGAGGCGGACTTCCTCGACGACGCGCACGGGCTGCTCGGCGAAGGGAAGTACGACTTCGTCAGCGCGGTGGCGGTGGTCCACCACGTCGAGTTCTCGTCGGCGATCGAGGCCGTGGTCCGTCTGCTCGCGCCGGGCGGACGCCTGGTGATCGTCGGCCTGGCCCGCGAGCGGACCCCGCTGGACTGGATCGTCTCCGGCGCCGGCGTCCCGGCCGCCCGGCTCAACGCCCGCCGCCACGGCGGCAAGACCGACCCGGCCGGCATGCCCGTCCGCATGCCCGCCATGACCTGGGCCCAGGTCCGCCGGGAGGCGAAGCGGCTGCTGCCCGGCTGCAGCTTCCGCCGCCACCTGCTGTGGCGCTACTCCCTCGTCTGGGACAAACCCGCTGGCTAGGTGACAGACGTCCGGACGAGCTTCAGATACCGGTCCCAGTCCCAGTACGGCCCGGGGTCGGTGTGGTCCGTGCCCGGCACCTCGGAGTGCGCGACGATGTGGGACCGGTCCGCCGGGATCGCGTAGCGGGCACAGATGTCCGCCGTGAGCCGGGCCGACGCCGCGTACATCGCCTCCGTGAAGCCGTCGGGCCGGTCCACGTATCCTTCGTGCTCGATCCCGACGCTGCGCTCGTTGAACTCCCGGTTCCCGGAGTGGAAGGCCACGTCGAGCTCGCGTACGGTCTGCGCGATGTGGCCGTCCTTGCGTACGACGTAGTGGGCGGCGGCCCGGTGCAGGGGGTCGCGGAAGACTCGGAGGGCGTCGCTGTAACTGCCCTGGACCACATGGATGACGACCCGGTCCACGGCGTAGTCGGCCGGCCGCTCCGCCCGCCGCCAGTTCGCCGACGACGCGGCGACCCACTCGGCGCCCGCGTGATCGAGGGCGCCGTCCGTGCGCGGTCTCTCCCGCCCCGAGGCATGCCACCACCACCTCTTGAGCTCGTCCTGCCCGGCGTACGCCCCCATGGCCGCCGCCGCGCCGCCGCCCCCGATCAGCAACGTACGTCTGCTGATCCCACGCGACCCATGCCGTTCGTGCTCCACCTGCGCCCCCGACGCTCGTCCGTCCTGACGGGAAACGCGCGCGGCGCCCTCCCCGGTTCCGGCCGGGCTGAGGGCTCGTCAGCGCGCCTGTGCCGTGAACGCCTCGTAAGCGGCCTCGTCGAAGAGGACGAAGCGAACCTCTTCCACCGCCGTGTCGGCGGTACGGACCGCCTCGACGGCGATGCGTGCCGCGTCGTCGAGCGGCCAGCGGTAGATGCCGGTGGAGATCGCGGGGAAGGCCACCGTCCGGGCGCCCAACTCATCTGCCACGCACAGGGATTCGCGGTGGCAGGAGGCCAGCAGGCCGGAGCGGTCCTCGTCCTGTGAGAACACCGGGCCCACCGTGTGGATGACCCACCGGGCCGGCAGCCGGCCCGCCATCGTGGCGACGGCCCGGCCGGTGGGGAGACCCTTGCCGTAATGGGAGGCACGCAGGTCGCGGCACGCGCTGAGGATCTCGGGGCCGCCCGCGCGGTGGATGGCGCCGTCGACGCCTCCGCCGCCGAGCAGGGAGGAGTTCGCCGCGTTGACGACGGCGTCCACGGCCTGCTGGGTGATGTCGCCGCGCACAAAGGTGAGGGTGGTCATGAGGCGATCTTCTCCGATGCGCGGCCGCCGGGGGAGCGGCGTTGTTCGTGTTTCTTCACCGGCTGTCCAGAACCCTGCTGGAGGATTCGCCGGACTCCCGGCGGAGCGCCTAGTGTGCGGGCGTGAGCTTCAACGTCGTCATAGGATTCGGTCCCGCCGGGGCGGCCACCGCCCGGCTGCTGGCCGCGCAGGGGCACTCCGTACGGGTCGTCACCACGTCGGGCCGGAGCCCGGAGCCCGGCATCGAGCACGTCGCGTTGGACGCGACGGACAGCGAGCGACTGACCGAGGCATCGCGGGGCGCCACCGCGATCTACGGCTGCGCCGCACCGCCCTACCACCGCTGGGCCGGTGAATGGCCGCCGTTGGCCTCGTCGCTCTGCGCGGCGGCCGAGGCGACGGGTGCCGTCCTGGTCATGCTGGGCAACCTCTACGGCTACGGTCCGGTGGACGGCCCCATGACCGAGGAACTGCCGCTCGCCGCCACCGGACCCAAAGGGAAGGTACGCGCCGCCGTCTGGGAGCAGGCGCGGAAACTGCACGAGCAGGGCCGTATCAAAACGGTCGAGCTACGTGCCTCGGACTTCTTCGGGCCCGGTGTGACCGACGGCGGACACCTGGCCGGGCGGGTCGTGCCCCGCCTGCTGCGCGGCAAGCCGGTCACCGCACTCGGCGACCCGGACGCCCCGCACAGCTGGAGCTACCTCCCCGATGTGGCCAGGGCCCTGGTCGAGGTCGCGGGCGAGGAACGTGCCTGGGGACGGGCCTGGCACGTCCCGACGCGGCCCGCGCTGTCCACCCGGCAGATGATCGACCGCCTCGCCGCCGAAGCGGGTACGGAGCCGGTCACGGTGCGTGGACTGTCGCCCGCCGTGCTGGGTATCGCGTCGCTCTTCTCACCGCTGCTCCGGGAACTGAAGGAGATCCGCTATCAGTTCGACCGGTCGTTCGTCGTCGACTCAAGCGCCTACGAAGCCGAATTCGCGGCACGAGCCACCCCCGTCGACGAACAGGTCGAGGCGACGGTCGACTGGTGGCGCGAGCACTTGGCCGCGAAGGGATGACATCCGGAGCGACCGCTTCGCCTGACACCGGATGCCGTGTCGGATCGTAAGGTGGACGACATGTTGCGTCCTGAAAGCTGGTTCAGGCTCGCGGGTGGAAGTCCCGTCCGGGTAGACACCGGAGTGCCCGGTAGCAGGTCCCGGTTCGTCGTGGAGACGCGGCGGGCTGAGCGGGATGTCAAGAGCCTCTTTGGAGGGAGCAAGCACGCGGGCCGTAGCGTGAAGCGAACCTTGCAGCCTCGTCACACTTACAACGGAGAAGCCGAGCCCCTCATGTCAGGGCGAAGGCCACGTTCCGAGGGCCCTGTTCCGGGGTCAGCCCTCGGGGTTC
>NZ_JBFBBD010000074.1:0-33025 GCF_040689515.1 Streptomyces sp. NPDC051173 | reverse complement strand
ATGACGGCGCGCTCGCCGCCCTCGGGGTCGGCGACCTTCTTCACGTCCAGCTTGAAGTTGATCGCGGAGATGATGCCGTCACCGAACTCCTCGTGGACCAGGGCCTTCAGCGTGGTGCCGTAGACCTGGAGCATCTCGTAGAAGCGGTAGATGGTCGGGTCGGTCGGGATGCCGCCGGGGATGGAGCCCCGGGTCGGGACGGCCTGCAGCAGCATCGCGGCGTCGTCGTCCAGGCCCAGGAGCTCGGCGACCGCCTTGGCCGAAGCCTCGGGCAGCGGGTGCTGGCCGAGCACGGCGGCGGTGACGAAGGCGACGGACAGGCCCGCGGCGTCGGCGATCTGCTGCCAGGACAGGTCCTTGCGGATCTTGGCCTCGACCGCGGCGACGGCGAGCTGCTCACGGGCGGTGGGGTCGAACTGGGCGTGCACCATGGGAGGGATTCCTTTCGGATGTGCCGCTCGCGGGGAAAAGGGGGAGCGGCGGAGATTTTTTTGGGGGGCTCAGGCCGCGAGGGCGGTGGCGTCGAGGTCCTCGACGGTGCCGGTGGGGATGTCGTAGACCCAGCCGCGCAGGTTCACCTTCCGCTGCGCCAGGGCGCGGGCGACCGAGGGGTGGGTGGCCAGGTTCGCCAGCTGGGCGAGCACGTTCTCGCGCACCAGGGACGCCACGCGCTGCGCACCGGCCTCGATGTCGGTGCGGGCCAGGGAGGCGTCCGCGTGCCGCAGCCAGTCGGCGATCGCGGGTGCGCCGCTGAGGTCGTGGTGCTCGGCGAGGGCGGTCATCGCGCCACAGGCGGAGTGCCCGCAGACCACGATGTCGGTGACGCCCAGGACGGCGACGGCGTACTCGATGCTCGCCGCCACCCCGTCGGCTTCGGGGCTGTAGGCGGGCACCAGGTTCCCGGCGGTACGGATGACGAACAGCTCGCCCGGCTCGCTCTGGGTGATCAGCTCGGGTACGACGCGGGCGTCGGAGCAGCTGATGAACAGCGTCGTCGGCCGGTGGTGCGCGGCCAGGTGGGCGAAGAGCTCCGCCTTGGCCGGATAGACGTCCCGCTGGAACCGTGCGACGCCCTCGGTGAGGTCCTGCATGGTCACTCCCTTCGGTGGCTGTCTGCCCCGTGGGGCTGACGGGATCCACCATGCACGACCTGCACCTATAGCGTCCAAGAGTTGTTGACCATGACTTCTATCGATGTCATCTATAGGTGCGCTCATGGTGCGGGAACGCCGTCACCTGCACCACCTGCTCGCCGTCGCCGAGCACGTCGGCTTCCCCCGCGCCCGCCGCCTCGTGGGCCATTCCGGGTACGGAGGGGGAAACCGGGCCGCCGTAGCCGCCGCGCGGCTCCCGGACGTGGGTCGCGGCCCCCCCCGCCGCGGACGCGCGTGCTCTCTCACGTCACGTCAAGGCGTGCCGTCCCGCACGGCTCAGGCCAGACCGCCGAGGGTGTACCGGTCGAAGGCGTCGTACAGGTCTTCCTCGTCCGGGACGGCGGCGTCGATCGAGGGCGCGGCGGCCGATGCGAGAAGGGCGGTGAGGCGCGCGAGCGCGGGGAAGCGCGCTTCGGCGTCAGGGTGGACGGCCTGGGCGCCGGAGAGGAAGGGGGCCGACGCCGCGTCGCCGACGGGGTACCCGCCGGCGACGTACACGGTGTACGGCCGGGCGGTGACCTCGGCGAAGGGGCCGGTGGCCAGGCTGCGCAGGCAGTCGGCCAGGGGAGCGGCCGAGCGCGCGGGCTCCCGGTCGTGCTCGGTGTGGTCCACCCAGTGGTGCGGCACCGTGCGCACCCGGGTGACGACCTCCCGCCGTACGGACGGGGCCAGGCCGAGCCAGGCCGCGCCGGGCGCGAGACCGGTGAGCGCGGACGCCGCGCGCTCCTCGGCCTCCCCGAGGCGCGCGGTCTCCACGGCGAACGCGGTGAGGGCAAAAGCTGGAGCCGGCTGGCCGATCCGGTCGGTGACCGCGAGGAAGACGGTGTATCCGTTCATGCTGTGCGCCTTGAGGAAGGAGGGGCGTGGCCGGGCGGGCACCATGGCCGGACCGGCCACGGTGAGCGGTTACTTCTTGATGCAGATCTTGCCCTGGCTGTGGTTCTCCAGGGTGGTGCTGTGCGCCTGGCCCCCGGCCGTGATGGTGAAGGTCGCCTTGGCCGAGTAGGAGTGGCACTGGCCCTTCGGCGGCGGCCAGTTGGCCACGACCCGCGCCTTGAACTTGTTCTTGCCGGAGCCGGTGTTGTGCGCGACCTGGGTGCCTTCCTTGTAGAGGGTGACGGAGATCGAGTATTCGGGCATCTTCTGCTTGCAGCCCTTGAGGTCGGCGTGGACATTGATGACGTCCGGATTGGTGTGCGACTCGTGCGGCGAGTCGAGCGCGGCCTCGCACTTGTCCCACACGGCGGCCGGGGCCGCGGCCTGCGGGGCCATGGCGTGGGCCTGGAAGGGTACGAGCAGACACGCGGCGGCTATCGCGCCCGTGACGAGCTGGCGTTTCATCACGTACCTCCAAAAGGTCGGGAATACGCGGCGAACCTATGCCCCGGCGGCGGTCATCGCCATGAGGTATCAGGCCAGTTGAGGTCACCCGTGGGAAACGCGCCGCCCGCCGTGATTCCGGCCCGTGCGACGGGTGTCCGGGCCTTTCGCCGTGACCTACGCTGCCGAGGTCGGACTCCCACGCCCACCGGCCGCGGGGCCGGGCTCCGGTGCGGGCGGTCCGGCAACTGCCGTGCGCCGGCACGGCACGCCGTTCATCAGGGAGGGGAAGCCCATGAGTGACGGAACCCACGACTACATCGTGGTGGGGGCGGGATCGGCCGGCTGCGTGCTGGCGGCGAGGCTCAGCGAGGACCCGGGCGTCCGTGTACTGCTGCTGGAGGCCGGCCCCGCCGACGACGTCCCGGAGATCCACGTCCCGGTGGCGTTCGCGCAGCTCTTCCGGACCGCGTACGACTGGGACTACATGACGGAGCCCGAGCCGGGGCTGGACGGCCGCCGCCGCTACCTCCCACGCGGCCGGATGCTCGGCGGCTCGTCCTCCATGAACGCGATGGTCTACATCCGGGGCAACCACGCGGACTACGACGCCTGGTCGGACGCCGGCGCCAAGGGGTGGAGCTGGGACGAGGTCTTCCCCTACTTCCTGCGCGCCGAGGACCACCACGGCGGCCCGTCGCGCTGGCACGCCGCCGGAGGCCCCCTCACCGTCAGCGAAGGCCGCTCCCGCCATCCGCTGATGACGGCCTATGTGGAGGCGGCGCTGGAAGCGGGCCACCCCTTCAACCCGGACTTCAACGGCCCCCGGCAGGACGGCTTCGGCCCCTACGACCTCACCCAGCGCGACGGCCTGCGGTGCAGCACGGCCGACGCGTACCTGCGCCCCGCCATGGAGCGGCCGAACCTCCAGGTGCTCACCGGCGCCCAGTGCACCCGGCTGCTCTTCTCCGGCGAGCGGGTCGTCGGCGTCGAGGCCGAACGGTACGGCGTGCCGATGGAACTGCGCGCGGAGCGGGAGGTCGTCCTCGCGGCGGGTTCCTACAACTCGCCGCAGATCCTGATGCTTTCGGGAATCGGCATCGCCGCCGAGCTCGAAGCGCTCGGCATCGAGCCCCGCGCCGACCTCCCCGTCGGGGAGAACCTCCAGGACCACGGGCACCTACCCCTGATCCATCTCACCGACACGGAGACCCTGCTGACCGCGCGGACCGCCGAGAACCTCGCGCTGCTGGAGTCCGAGGGGCGCGGGCCGCTCACCTCGAACGCGGGTGAGGCCGGTGGCTTCGTCCGCACGCTCGACGGGCTGGACGCCCCGGACGTGCAGATCCACGCGCTGCCGGGGATGTTCCACGAGGAGGGTCTCGGCTCACCGGCCCTGCACGGGTTCCACCACGGCGCGGTGCTGCTGACCGCCACCAGCCGAGGCAAGGTCTCCCTGCGGTCCACCCTGCCCGGCGCCAAGCCGCGGATCCTGCACAACTACCTCTCCACGGAGGAGGACCGCGCGGCGGCGGTCCGGGCCCTGCGGGTGCTGCTCGACATCGCCGGGCGCCCGGCCCTGCGGGCGCACCGGCGCTCCGACCACCTCGTGCCGCGTTCCGACAGCGATGCCGACCTCCTGGACCACGCCCGGCGTGAACTGCACACGCTCTACCACCCCGCGGGCACCTGCGCGATGGGCCCGGTCGTCGACTACGAGCTCCGGGTGCACGGGGTGAGCGGGCTGCGGGTGGCCGACGCCTCGGTCATGCCGACCCTCCTACGGGGCAACACCAACGCGCCCACCATCATGATCGCGGAGAAGGCCGCCGACCTGATCCGCGGCGTCACGTCCGGACCGGCTGCCTGACCCCGAAGGCGTCGAAGGGGCGGCGGAGAAGGTTCAGTCGCCGACGGGCCCGGGGACGAGGCCGTCGGCGACCAGGCCCGCGAACACGGCCTCGCTCAGGGCGTGCACGGCGGACAGCGGCCGGACCATCACCGTGAACTCCTTCACCCTGCCCGCCCCGTCGAACTGGAGCAGGTCGATGCCGTGGACCTGCTTGCCGTGCACGGTGGCCCGGAAGGGGAGGACCGCGGACGGAGCCTCGTCACCGCCGGCGCTGGTCTCGGCCTCGCCCGTGAAGTGGCCGACGTAGCGGAAGTCCTCGAAGGTGCGCAGCAGCACCCTCAGCAGCCCGAGCATCATGGGCCTGCCCTCGAAGGGGGTGAACTTCACGGGGCTGTAGAAGCGTATGTCCTCGGTGAACAGGTCTTCCATCGCGTCGAAATCGTGTGCCTCGACGGCGGCGCGGAAGCGTGCGGCGGTCTCCATGACTCCTCCTGATACTCAAGGATCTGACTAGTCATTTCCTTGAGTATGCTGCCCGGGAGGGAGAGGAAAGGGAAGGGGGCGCTTCGATGGCTCTGCGGCACGCGGTGCTGGCGGCGCTGCTGGACGGCGAGCTCAGCGGTTACCAGTTGGCCAAGGCGTTCGACGTCGGCGTCGCGAACTTCTGGCACGCCCTGCCGCAGCAGTTGTACGCGGAGTTGACCAAGCTGGAGAGGGAGGGGCTGGTCGCGGGCCGTCAGGTGGTCCAGGAGGCCAGGCCCAACAAGCGCCTGTTCCACGTCACCGACGCCGGTCTCGCGGAGCTGGAGCGGTTCGCGGCGGCCGTGTCGAAGCCCTCGTTCATCCGCGACGACCTGCTCGTCAAGGTCCAGGCCGCCGATCGCGTCGACACCGGGCCGGTGATCGACCAGTTGGAGGAACGGGCGGCCGCGGCCGACGCCAGGGTCGGGCTCTTCGGCGAACTCCTGCGGCGGATGCGCGGCGACACCGACGAGGAGGAGTTCCTGAGCCGGGGGGCGCGGATCGGGCCCTATCTGACCTGCCTGCGCGGCCTGGCCTTCGAAGAGGGACACCGGGACTGGTGCCTGCGGATCGCGGGCGTCCTGCGGGCGAGGCGGTCGGCACGTACCCCACGGTGATCCGTGTGCGTGGGGGGTGACGCCTTGTCAGGTCCGGCGTCCATGTGCCAGGTCAGTGGCCGGAAGGTGAAACCGATGTCCGGCGCGCGCTCACGCGGGCTCGCTCACTTGCCGCAGATGGGGGACACGTCACCCGAGCCGACGAAGACGGCGTAGCCGTCGCAGCCGCCGGGGTGGTTCGAGAAGTGGTACTGCAAGCGCCACGGGGGAGTGCCCATCGGCTTCACCAGGGAGACGTACCGGAACGCGTCACCGTGACCGGCGTCCGCGAGCCGGTCGTACGCCTGGGCAGGCGTCATCGTGACCTCCTCGTCGACCGGCAGCGCGCCGACCCACCGGCTCTTGTGCCCGGTGACCGGCCCCAGGGTGCCGTCGAGGTCGCCACTGACCTCCGCGGAGGAGTTGTCGCGGTTGTTGAAGACGAACCGCCAGTGCGTCACCTCCGCCATGTCCTTGGTCGGCCCGCTCGGCGAGTCCCCTGCCGCGACCATCAGCACGGCCTGCGGATTCGACTCGCGCACCCGGTCCGTCGCCCGGCCGATGAGGTCGAGGAGGGAGAGCTCGGCGCGCGCCCCCTCCCGCACGGTGAAGGTCACCTTCCACGGGATGACCACCTGCGGACAGAGGTAGCCCGGGTCCGGAATGCACCGCTGGTACGCCTCGATCTCTGCGGTCCCGGGCCGCACCGCCCGGAACGTCGCCGTCGCGTCGCCGTCCTGCGACGCACCGGCCGTCGTGCGGTCGAAGCTCGGGGACCCGCTCGTGGGCAGGCTCCACGCCCACGTGGCGCCCTGCGAACGGGAGCCGGTCAGCTGCACCTTGACGCCGTCACCGGTCGTGACGTCCAGCTGCCGGCCGTTGTCGGCGTTCGTCAGCGTGACGTCCCCGGCACCGGCCGCCGGGCGGGCACCCGCCGTGTGTGCCGCCGCCGGGGCGGTGCTCAGCGCCATGCTCGCCACCAGCGGCACGGCCAGCAGGGCAGCGGCCTTGAGCGACTTCGGAGTCCTCATGTCGATCCGTCCTCACCTTCGTCGGCTGTACGATCCGGCCCAACGCTGCCCTTCCGGAACGGACTTGTCCGTACCAATTCGCGTCATCCGGGGGAACACGGGCCGGCGCCGGGCCGCGGCGATCGCGGCCGCGCACCGCACGCACACACCCCCGAACAGCGGCCTCCTCCCCAAAAGCCTCGCCCCGCGCGGGTGACCGGAAGCGGATGCTCCCCCTCGTCGGCGCTCGACGGCTCTGCGAAAGTCGGGACGTCTCCCCGATTGCCGATCATGGAGGACTGTCTTGAGAGACGCCGTTCTTACCCGTGCTCTCGCCCGGATGCGCGGCCCGCTGGCCGTCGGCGCGCCTTGGACGTACTGCGCCATGCGTTACGACGACGCCGGCAACGCGACGGCGCCCGCGGCCTTCGAGG
This sequence comes from Streptomyces sp. NPDC051173, assembly GCF_040689515.1. NCBI lineage: Bacteria > Bacillati > Actinomycetota > Actinomycetes > Kitasatosporales > Streptomycetaceae > Streptomyces > Streptomyces sp. NPDC051173. The sequence goes on along the minus strand of NZ_JBFBBD010000074.1, from coordinate 26,137 downwards.
TCGGCCAGGGACTCAGCCTCCGGCGCTGACCGCCTTGTCGTACAGCGCCTTGATCGCGTCGTTGAAATACGGGCTGTAGGAGGTGTCGTCGGTGTCGCCGCCGGCCTGGTAGCCGCCGATGACGCCGATGACCTCTCCGGTGTGGGTGACGCGGTCGAAGTCGGTCAGCCAGGGGCTGCCGCTGGTGCCGCCGCTGTAGCCGGTGCAGTCCACCTTCATCTGGTCCGCCTGGAACTTCGTGGTTCTGTTGACGCACGAGATGGGGCTGTCACCGCTCGACGGATAGCCGGTGATCTGCACGTGCTTGTCGAACCCCGTGTTGTAGCCGAAGCGGTTCGCGCCCAGTATGTCGGCGATCCGCTTGCCGCCCACCTTGCCGACGATGACGAAGCCCACGTCGTAGTCGGGGTCGGAGGACTGCGCCCAGTGGTCGTCCACCACCATCTTGCTGACCGGCCAAATGCCGTTGGGCGACTGGCCGTTGCGATAGCCGGGCACGAAGGTCAGGTCGGTCTTGTAGTCGCCGTCCTTCCCGGAGTGGATGCAGTGTGCCGCGGTGATGACGATGGACTTCCCCGGGCTGTCCACGACGCTCCCGGTGCAGAAGTGGTCGCCGGACACGTCGTGGCTGAACACCGCGCCCACCCGGGCGTTCGTCTCGGTCGGCGGCGGGGTGTGGGAGACCCCCAGCTGGTGGCGGAACGGATGGGCGCTCTGCATCCGGCCGACCGTCCACTGGGGTGTCTGCGACGCGGCCGAAAAAGAGGAAGGGGCAGAAGAAGAGGAAGAGGAAGGTGAGACCGTGCCGGCGGCTTCCGGCGCGGTGCCGCTGGAGCAGCCCGGTACGGTGGCGAGCGCGGCCAGAATGGTGATCGCCACTGCGGGACGTCGACGCATGGCCGGATTGTAGGACACCGCTCGGTGCGGGGGCCCGGCATGCCGGGCCGTGGAGCGGTGATGTTCACCGGCCTGTACGAGAGATGTCGCCCCGGCCGGCGTCGCCTCCCCTGTCAGTAACCCGCCACCGCCGTGCCGCCGCCCTCCGCCGCGCCCGGCGCGGGCGCGGTCCGGGGCAGCCGGGTGGACAGGGCGTGCACCCCGGCCGCCAGCACGGCGACCGTCGCCCCGGCCATAAGGAAGGAGCCGCGCGGGGAGACACGGATCACCAGCGGAAGCAGCGCTATGCCCGCCATGCCGCCCAGCCGCGTCGCGGTGTGCTCGACGGCCATCAGCCGCACCCGCTCGGTGGGCGGGAACCTCCCCAGGCGCGCCCGCAGCGAGACCGCCGCCACCGGCGCGACCAGCCCGGTCAGCGCGGACAGCAGCCCCAGCGCCGAGACCCGTCCCACCAGTCCTATGCACGCGGTCGCCACCCCGTCCACCGCCCACGCGCCGCAGCAGACGGCGAACCAGCCTGTCGGCCGCCAGTGGCCGGCCAGCGGATTGCCGATCAGCGCGCCCACGCCGACGGCCGCCGTGAGCAGGCCGTAGACACCCGCCCCGGCGCCGTACCGGGTGGCGAGGAGCACGGGCATCCCCACGGTCGTCGCGGCCGAACACAGCGGCAGCAGGCCGTACACCCCGATCGCCAGCCCGACGCGGGGATGGGCGCGGAGCAGCGGCCGGGCCCGCGCCGACGGCCGCGCGGCCGACGGCCTGCCGGCCATCACGGTGCCGTGCCGGGCCAGCAGGCCGAGCGCCACCGCGGACACGGCGAACGCCGCTCCGTCGCACACGAAGAGCTCGATCCTGGAGAAGACCAGGAGCAGCAGCCCGGCGCTCGCCCGGCCGGTGATGAGGGCGATGCGCGCGGTCAGGTCGAACAACCCGGTCACCTGGTGCACGCGTTCCTCCTCGGCCAGGCCCGGCACCAGGGCCTCCAGGTTCGGGTCGAAGAGGGCGCCGAGGACGCCGAGCAGCAGTACGACGGCGAACAGCACGCATGTCCCGCGGGTGTCGGGCGACCAGAGGAACGGCAGCGCGGCCGTCACGGCCGCCCGCGCCCCGTCCAGCCACGCCAGCGCGCGGCACGACGAGAAGCGGGCGACGAGGTGCCGTCCCAGCGTGCCGAGGACGACATAGGGTGCCGATTCGAGGACCGCCACCAACCCCATGAGCGAGGCCGAGCCCGTGCTCGCGTAGACGCTCCACATCACCGCCACCGCGTACAACCGTTCACCGATGACGGAAAGGCCGCGGGCCAGCCACAGCACGAGCACGGTGGGCTTCCGCAGCAGGCGCAGGTACTCCACGAGCCCTCCTGACCGCACGGCGGCAGGCCGGAGACAGCGGCCCCGACCGTACCGGTGGCCACCCTAGGAGGCAGGGAGCATCAAGGCGTCATTTTCCTCGATTCAATGACCAATGGTGTGATTCGGGCGTGTGTGAGGCGTTCCGGCCGGGGAGAGCCACGGGCCCTGGTGGAGCGTCACGTCGCCGCTGATGCTCAGCCGTCCGGCGCCGAGGGGCAGGGCGTGATCGCCGTCGTACGGCGTGGCCGGTGTCCGGCCCGGGAAGCGGTGGCGGGCATTCCCGTTCCGGGCGGCCGCGCGCACGGCGTACGGGGCTTGCGAACACTGTACGGAGTTGCGTACGGTGTTCCCATCGGTTCGTAGCGGGGGGCCTCTCGGCAGTCGCGCGGAACTCCCGCGCGCCCTCGCCTCTTGAGAAGGAATGTGACATGAACCTGCCACTTCGTATCGCCCTCGCCACCGCCGTGGTCGGTGCTGTGACACTCACGGACGCCGGCGTCACGTTCGCGGCGACGCAGGCCAAGGCCCCCGCCACCGCGCAGAACACGAAGAAGGCCACGGACCACGGCACGTTGAACTCGTTCACCCCGACCGTGCCGAACCCCACCACCGCGACCCGCGCCCAGCTGGACGCCGCCGCCCCCAAGGGCAAGAGACGCTCACTGACCGCCGACTCCAGCGTCGGCGGGACGATAAGCCGCGACGAGGTCATACAGAGAGCCAAGACCTGGACGGACATCGCGGTCCCCTACAGCATGAACAGGTACCGCTCCGACGCCAACGGCAGATACCGCACCGACTGCTCGGGCTTCGTCTCCATGGCCTGGAACCTCAGCTCATCCTCCGCGAACAACTACGGGGAGACCACCGGCACGCTGCTGGACTTCACCTCCTCGATCAGCAAGGAGTCCCTCAAGCCCGGCGACATCCTGCTCAACCCCTCCTCCGGGGCCAGCGGCCACGTGGCCATCTTCGGCGGCTGGGCCGACGCCGATCACACGAAGTACGAGGCGTACGAGGAGTCCGGCGGCGAGCCCAACGGCTACGCCAAGCACAGCACCGTCCCCTACCCGTACTGGCCCGGCCACGGCACCTTCAGCCCCCGCCGCTACGACAAGATCGTCGACAGCGCGTCCTCCGCCACGTCGCCGCTGGTCAACGTGGGTGACCTCAACGGCGATGGCGTGTCGGACCTGTTGGCGCGCCGGAAGTCGGACGGCCATGCGCTGGTGTACTGGGGCAAGGGCGACGGTACGTACACCGACCCGACGGATCTGGGCGGTGGCTGGGACGCCTATGACGCGATGACGGGCGTGGGCGACCTCAACGGCGACAAGGTCTCCGACCTCTTGGTCCGACGGAAGTCCGACGGTCATGCCCTCGTCTACTGGGGCAAGGGCAACGGTGGTTACACCGATCCGACCGACCTCGGTGGTGGCTGGGACGCGTATGACTCGATCACGGGTATCGGTGACATCAACGGTGACAAGGTCCCGGATCTGATGGTGCGTCGTAAGTCTGATGGCCACGCGCTTGTGTACTGGGGCAAGGGCAACGGCGGATATACCGACCCGACGGACCTCGGTGGTGGCTGGGACGCGTATGACGTGATCACGAATGCGGGTGATCTCAAGGGCAATGGTGTCCCGGACTTGTTGGTGCGTCGTAAGTCCGACGGGCACGCTCTGGTGTATTGGGGCAAGGGTGACGGTACGTACACCGATCCCACGGATCTGGGTGCCGGTTGGGACAAGTACGACGTGATCACGGGTGTCGGTGACCTCAATGGTGACAAGGTCCCGGACCTGTTGGTGCGTCGGAAGTCGGACGGTCACGCGCTCGTGTACTGGGGCAAGGGCGACGGTGGTTACACCGATCCGACCGACCTCGGTGGCGGCTGGGGCATTTACTCCTGACCCGCTCGTCGGCAGGGGTCCGGGCTCTGACTGTGCGCCGCACGGCCCGGACCCCTGGCATCGGCAACACCCCACCCCTTCACACGGCAAGGATCCCCATGCCCGAGAACACCCGCACGCCCTCCACCTCGCGGTTCCGTGACGCCGCCGCGGTGCTCACCGTCAGCGCGGCCCTCGCCGCCGGTGCCCTCGGCGCCACTCCCGCGAGCGCCGCGTCGGTCGCCACCTGGGACAAGGTCGCCCAGTGCGAGAGCGGCGGCGACTGGAGCATCATCGACTCCCACCACATGTACTTCGGCGGCCTCCAGATCAACATGGACAACTGGCGGCACTACGGGGGCACCGCGTACGCCGCCCGGCCCGACCTGGCCACGAAGAAGCAGCAGATACTCATCGCCGAGTTGATCCTCAAGGACCAGGGGGCGCGCGCATGGACATGCGCTCCTGGGACCGGCCTCAGCACGGACAAGGCCGACCCCTATCCCGACGAGGGCGCGGCTTCCACCACGTCGCCGCTGGTCAACGTGGGTGACCTCAACGGCGATGGTGTCTCTGATCTGTTGGCGCGCCGGAAGTCGGACGGCCATGCGCTGGTGTACTGGGGCAAGGGCGACGGTACGTACACCGACCCGACGGATCTGGGTGGTGGCTGGGACGCCTATGACGCGATGACGGGTGTGGGTGACCTCAACGGTGACAAGGTCTCGGACCTGTTGGTGCGTCGTAAGTCTGACGGTCATGCCCTCGTCTACTGGGGCAAGGCCGGCGGTGGTTACACCGATCCGACCGACCTCGGTGGTGGTTGGGGTGCGTATGACTCGATCACGGGTGTGGGTGACATCAACGGTGACAAGGTCCCGGATCTGATGGTGCGTCGTAAGTCTGATGGCCACGCGCTTGTGTACTGGGGCAAGGGCAACGGCGGATATACCGACCCGACGGACCTCGGTGGTGGCTGGGACGCGTATGACGTGATCACGAATGCGGGTGATCTCAAGGGCAATGGTGTCCCGGACTTGTTGGTGCGTCGTAAGTCCGACGGGCACGCTCTGGTGTATTGGGGCAAGGGTGACGGTACGTACACCGATCCCACGGATCTGGGTGCCGGTTGGGACAAGTACGACGTGATCACGGGTGTCGGTGACCTCAATGGTGACAAGGTCCCGGACCTGTTGGTGCGTCGGAAGTCGGACGGTCACGCGCTCGTGTACTGGGGCAAGGGCGACGGTGGTTACACCGATCCGACCGACCTCGGTGGCGGCTGGGGCATCTACTCCTGACAGGGCATCATGGGCCGCCGTCACCTCCACGGCCGGCGGCGGCCTTCCCTCACCTCCCGGAAGGACAAGCATCGCCATGACGAGACCGATCCGCGGACCCCGCACGGTCTTCGCGGCCCTGGGCGCGCTGGCGTCCCTGGCAGTGGGGCTCGCGGCCGGCGGCCCGGCTGTCGCCGCCCCCGTCTCCTTGCCCGACGGCGCGGTCGCCACCTACAACGCGGTCACCCGTATCAGCACCGACGGCCTGGGTTTCCAGTGGGACAACGGCCGGGACGCGGGGCGCGTCGCCACCTTCAAGTCCGCCCACTCCTCGCTCGGACGCACCGGCGTCAACGGCGTCCTGGCCGACACGGCGGGCAACACCCCGGCCCGCCCCCTCTGTCACTCGTCCGGCATCGCCGGAGGACAGGGCTTCTGCTGGTCGGCCGAGGACGACGGCACCAGCGGCTGGTTCCCGCAGGGGATCGCCGGCTCCGGTGAGTCACCCCAGGCGCAGGCCCTGGTGAACGGCCGCAAGGTGCTCATCTCCAGCTGGCACGCGCCCGGCGACAAGGCGGAGCGGATCACCTTCGCCGACGTCACCGACCCGGCCCACATCAGCTACCGGCACGCCCTCCTGGTCGGGCTGTCCGACGACAGCAAGAACTTCGCCGCCCTGGGAGGGCACGCCAACAACGTGGTGTGGGCCGGCAGCCGACTGTATGTCGCGGCCATCGGCAGCGGCTTCGACGTGTTCGACCTGAACGAGATCTGGAAGATGGACGCCACCACCGACACATCGGTCGGCGTCGACGCGGCGGGCCGGACGCACGGGGGCGGCTACGACTACGTCCTGCCACGCACCGGCAGTTACGCGTACACCGGCGCGGGCTCGGGCTGCGGGACGTACGAGGGCGCCGGCGTCCCGCAGCGCCCGTGCCTGACCGCGGCGACGCTCGACCTCAGTGGTTCCGCACCCGCCCTGGTCACCGCCGAGGGCGACCCCCACAGCGTGGAGGGCAAGTTCGGCAGGGCCACCGCGCCGATCGTGCGCTGGCCCATCGACCCGGCCACCGGCCGGCTGAAGGCCGACGCCTCGGGGCACGTGCAGGCGTCGGACGCCTTCGCCTCCCCGATGGGCGGCACGCAGGGCGTCGCCATGAACAACGGCCGGTTCGCCCTCGCCGGGGCCTGCCCGGAGTTCATCGACGGTGGCGACGACATCCCCAGCTGTCTGTACGAGGCCCGGCTCGACGAGCCCGTACGCCTCGCCACACGCACCGGCATAAGCCTGGAGAACCTCTCCTACTGGCCCGGCAGCGACGAGCTGTGGATGGTCAACGAGGCCAGGGGAGAGCGCATGGTCGCGCGTATGCCCTGGCCGGACGCTCCCGCCCCGGCGGGCATGGCCCACCTGACCGCCGCCGACTTCACCGGTGACGGCAAGGCCGACCTGGTCGGAGTCGAGACCGACACCGGGAGCCTCTGGCTCTACCCCGGCACCGGTCACGGCACCTTCGGCGACCGCGTCCGGATCGGCACCGGCTGGGGCGGTCTCGGCAAGCTCGCCGCGGGCGACTTCACCGGCGACGGGAAGGCCGACCTGCTCGCCGTCGACTCCGACACCGGCAACCTCTATCTGTACCCGGGCACCGGTGCCGCCAGAGGTATGGACACCCTGGGGGACCGGGTCCGGATCGGCACCGGCTGGAACACCATGCGGGGGCTGACCGTGATGGACGTCGACAAGGACGGCAGGCCCGACCTGGTGGCCGTCGACAAGGACGGCACGCTGTGGGCCTATCCCGGCACCGGTAGCGGCACCCTGGGCGACCGCGTCCGGATCGGCACCGGCTGGGACTCGATGACCGAACTCACCAGCCCCGGCGACCTGAACGCCGATGGCATCGCCGACCTCGTGGCGGTGGACCGCGACGGCAAGTTGTGGGCCTACCCCGGCAGCGGCACCCTCGCCGGAACGGACACCCTGGGCAGCCGCACACAGCTCGGCACGGGCTGGGACACCATGCGGCAGCTGACCGGAGCCGACTTCAACGGTGACGGAAAGGGCGACGTGGCCGCCGTCGAGGCACCCGTCGGCTCCACCGGCGGTCTCTACTTCTACCCGGGCACCGGCGGCAACGCCTTGGGCGACCGCTCCCGGATCGGCACCGGTTGGTAGCCCAGGAACGGCCGGCATGACTTCGCCCCCACCCTCTGCTTTCGAAAGGGTGGGGGCGAAGTCATGCCGGCTCGCGGTGGTCTACGAGCGGCGGAGCCGCATCTCCAGGCCGTCGAGGACGCATTCGAGCCCGTCGGCGAAATTGTCGTTACGGGCGTCGCCCGAGTCCGTCTGCCACTGCTGCGCGGCGTACAGCCTGCTCAGTCGCGGGTATGCCTGCGCGGCCTGCTCGGCCGCCGGCCGCAGGCTGTCCACCCCTTCCTGCTCGCTCATCCCACTGCGGGCGAGCCGGGTCAGCCACGCGGCCTCGGTGGTCGAGACCCCGATGGTGTACGAGACGACCGCGTTCACCGCGAGGTCGGCCTGCTCCAGCGAGAAGCCGGCCTCCTCGAAGATGCCGAGCATGCCCTCGGACAGCCGCATCGCGTTCGGCCCCAAGGAGACCACTCCCGCCTCGCCCAGGGCGGAGACGACCCAGGGGTGCCGGTGGAAGACGGAACGCACGCTCCGGGCGCAGCTGATGACGGCCGAGCGCCACTCCTCCCGCGTCCCGGTGGCGTCGGGCACCTCGACCTCGCCGTAGATCTCGTCCACGACCAGTTCGATGAGCTCGTCCTTGTTGGTCACATGTGTGTACAGCGAGGTGGCACCGGCGTTGAGCCGGGTGCCGAGTTTCCGCATGCTCAGCGCGTCGATCCCGTCGGCGTCCAGCAGTTCGAGGGCGACGGACACGATCTGCTCACGGCTGAGCGTGGGCTGCTCCCGCTTGCGGCGCTGGGGACGGGTCCACACCGACTGGATCGTCTGCTTCGGCTGCTCTTCGGCGATCGGCATGCGGCCTCCTTTTCCTCGGCCCAGGATAGACCCCGTACGGCACGGTGTACGCGCGGGTGTACAACGTGCGGATGCCGAACGGTGTGCGGCGAGTGAGGTCAGCCGGTGCGGTCCGGTGCGGTGTCGAGAGGCGTGCGGGGGTGCGGGATCACCGGGCCCCCGCCCTGCTGCAAGGCGACGGTCCGCGCCGGGGACGGTATCCGGATGCCTTCGGCGCGGTACCGCTGATGCAACCTCTTGATGAATTCGTGCTTGATGCGGTATTTGTCGCTGAACTCACCGACTCCGAGGATCACCGTGAAGCCGATCCGGGAGTCCCCGAACGTGTGGAAGCGTATGGCCGGTTCGTGGTCGGGGACGGCTCCGGCGACGTCCTTCATCACCGTCTCGGCGACCTCGACGGTGACCCGCTCGACGTGCTCCAGGTCGCTGTCGTAGCCGACGCCCACCTGCACCGTGACGGACAGCTTCTGCTCGGGGCGGCTGAAGTTGGTCATGTTCGTGCCGGCGAGCTTGGCGTTCGGGATGATGACCAGGTTGTTGTTGAGCTGCTCGACCACGGTGATGCGCCAGTTGATGTCCCGGACGTACCCCTCCTCGCCGCTGCTGAGGCGGATGTAGTCGCCGGGGTGGACCGTCTTCGAGACGAGGATGTGCACGCCCGCGAAGAGGTTGGCCAGGGTGTCCTTCAGGGCCAGGGCGATCGCCAGACCGCCCACGCCGAGGGCGGTGAGCAGCGGGGCGATGGATATGCCGAGGGTCTGGAGGATGACGAGGAAACCCATCGCCAGGACGGCGATGCGCGTGATGTTGACGAATATCGTGGCCGATCCGGCGACACCGGACCGGGACTGCGCCACGGACTGCACCAGCCCGCTGATCACCCGGGCGGCGGTGAACGTCGCGGTCAGCATGACGAGGGCCGTCAGTACCTGATTGACGTTGTGCCCCACCCGGTGGGTCAGTGGGAGGGCCGCGGCCGCCGCGGCCAGGCCGATCGCCACCGCGGACCAGGGCGCCAGCGTGCGCAGCACGTCGACGATGATGTCGTCCCCGCCCCAGCGGGTCCTGGCGGCCCGCACGGCGAGCCGGCGCAGGATCACCCGCAGGGCGAGGGCCGCGGCCAGGCCGGCGGCCACCGCGATGCCGGCGACGATGACGTCGTGCGGCGTCAGAGCGTGGTTCATCGCCGCCCCGCCTCCGTCGCGGAGGGCGGAGCGACGGCGCAGGACGCCGCCGGAATCCCGGAGTGATGAATCGTCACCTAATACCTGCCTGTCCCGACGATCAAGTCCGCGCCGGGCCTCGGGGGTGGGACCGGCGCGCGAGAACGTATCTTGCACCACGTCAGTTCGGCCCTCGCACACCTGGGTCCCCATGTGTTCGGCGCGGGGTGAGGGCGCGTGCTCGCGAGCCGGCCGGCTCGTACGAAGAGGCGCTGGACAGCGGCTCCTGACGGCCCGTCGATGACGCGGCGGACCGCCGGACACCCGTCTCCGGCGGATGTGTTGTGTTGAGGTCATTTTCCGCCCATCGGAGGAATCTCGCGGGAACCGGGGACGGAAGCGCGGTGGGGTGTGCACGCTGTTCCGCGTGACGGGGTGGAGGAGAGCGGGCTATTCGGTGATGCTGGCAACGGCTGCCGTGCTCACGGTGACCGGCCAGGCGATCGCGGACGACGTGGGGGTGGACTCCACGGTGGGCGGCCTCGCCTCGGAGACCGCCGTCCTGCACCACCTGCCGCCCCTGCTGTGGCCGCACCCGCCTTCCCATGTGGACGCGAGCGTCCTGCACGGCGTCCTGAACGCGACATTGGACGACAACGGCCAGGACTGTCTTACCGCCACCGGCAACGTCCCGAGCCTCGCAACGCACGTGAGCGTGCGGTGGGGTTGCCCCGCGACGCCGCCCCCCGCGCCACCGGCCACCCCTCCGGCCCCTGCCCCCGCGCCGCCCGCTCCTCCGGCCCCTGCCCCCGCGCCGCCCGCTCCACCGGCCCCAGCCCCTGCGCCGCCCGCCCCTCCCGCACCGGCTCCTGCCCCTCCTGCCCCGGCCCCCGGTGCTCCCGCGCCCGCCCCACCGGGCCCGGGAGCCCCTGCCCCCGCCCCTCCTGCCCCCGCTCCCGCACCGCCCGGGCCCGGTGCTCCCGCGCCCGCTCCGCCCGCGCCGGCCCCGGCGCCTCCCGCGCCTCCGGCCCCGGCGCCTCCCGCGCCTCCGGCCCCCGCTCCTCCTGCGCCTCCGGCCCCTGCCCCGCCCGCTCCCGCACCCCCGGCCCCACCGGCGCCCGGCGCCCCGGCACCGGCCCCTCCCGCCCCCGCACCGCCACCGGCTCCGGCGCCGGTGCCACCCGTACCCGCCCCGCCACCGGCCGCACCACCCGCACCGGCTCCCGCCGCACCCGCACCCGCGGTTCCCGCCGCCCCCGCGCCCCCGGTGCCCGCCCCCGCGCCACCCGCCCAACTCCCGCCGGGCGCCGCCCCCGTCGTCCAGGCGCCGCCTCGCGTCTCCCCTCCCTCGGCGCCCTCGGCACCCTCGACGTCGGCCCCGAAGCCGCCGACCCGCCCGCCAGGAGCCGGGCCCCGTCACCCCTCGTACCACAACGCCGCCCCGTCGACCGGCAAGAAGGTGCTGCGCGCGACCTCCGTGGTCACGCTCACCATGCTGCTCGTCACCCCGGCCGTACTGGCGGCGGCGCTCCTGCGTCCGCGCTCCCGCACCCGGCGGGGCTGAGTCCCCGGGCGGCGCGGCCGCCGGGGTCGCGGCGGCCTGATCCGTACGGCATCCCCGCGGTCGGTGTGCGGGCCGCGGGGTCCAGGGCCCGTGAACGTCCGAGTCCCTTCGCGGCATGTTTGTCCCGCTTCATGTTGAAATGCCGGAAAAGGGTGCCCGTTCCGGCGCTGTGAACCCCGGGGAATGGGCGGACGAGGGCCTGATGGATACTCGCTCCTCTTGCCCGAATGATCCAACAGGGGACCACCGATGAGTGCCACGCAGGTCGACAATCCACCCGAACCGGAATCAGCCACCCGCCCCTGGCGGGCCTGGCTGCTGGAGGGGCTGAGCGAGCAGTCCGCCCGGCACCCCGGACCGCACGGCACCCCGCCGGCCGAGCACAAGGGCAACCGGTGGTGGCGGGTGATGTGCCTGACCGGCGTCGACTACTTCTCGACGCTGGGCTATCAGCCGGGCATCGCCGCGCTCGCCGCCGGCCTGCTCTCGCCGATGGCGACCCTCGTGCTCATCGCGCTCACGCTGCTCGGAGCCCTGCCCGTCTACCGCCGGGTGGCCAAGGAGAGCCCGCACGGCGAAGGTTCGATCGCGATGCTGGAGCGGCTGCTGCCCTGGTGGGCGGGGAAGCTCTTCGTGCTGGTGCTGCTCGGCTTCGCCGCCACCGACTTCATGATCACCATCACCTTGTCGGCGGCCGACGCCTCGGCGCACGCCGTGGAGAACCCCTTCGCGCCGCACTGGATGCACGGCGGCAGCATGTGGATCACCCTGGTGCTGATCGCCGCCCTCGGCGCGGTCTTCCTCAAGGGCTTCCGCGAGGCGATCGACGTGGCCGTGGTGCTCGTGTCGGTCTACCTCCTGCTCAACGTCGTCGTGCTCGTCAGCGCGGTCTGGCAGATAGCCGGCCACCCCGTCGCCGTCGGCGACTGGTGGCACGCCGCGTCCGCCGAGCACTCCTCGCCCATGGCCATGATCGGCGTGGCCCTCCTGGTCTTCCCGCGCCTGGCGCTCGGCATGTCCGGCTTCGAGACCGGCGTCGCCGTGATGCCGCAGGTCCGCGGGGATGCCACCGACACCCACGAGAAGCCCGCCGGACGCATCCGCGACACCCGCAAGCTGCTCACCACGGCCGCCCTGATGATGAGCGGGTTCCTGCTCGTCAGCAGCCTGGCCACCACGATCCTCATCCCGGCCAAGGAGTTCGAGAAGGGCGGCGCGGCCAACGGGCGCGCGCTGGCCTATCTGGCGCACCAGCACCTGGGCGAGGCGTTCGGCACGGTCTACGACATCTCGACCATCGCGATCCTGTGGTTCGCGGGCGCCTCCGCGCTGGCCGGGCTGCTCAACCTCGTGCCCCGCTATCTCCCGCGCTACGGGATGGCGCCGGAGTGGGCCGGGGCCGTCCGGCCGCTCGTCCTGCTCTTCATGGCGACCGCCTTCACCGTCACGTTCCTCTTCGACGCCGACGTCGACGCCCAGGGCGGCGCCTACGCCACCGGTGTGCTGGTGCTGATGCTGTCCGCGTCCTTCGCGGCCACCATCGCGGCACACCACCGCGGCCACCGCGTCGCCGCCGTCGGGTTCGGCTTCATCACCGCCGTCTTCGGCTACACCCTGGTCACCAACGTCATCGAGCGCCCCGACGGCCTGAAGATCGCGTCGCTGTTCATCGTGGGCATCCTGCTCACCTCGCTGGCCTCCCGGGTCCACCGGGCCTTCGAACTGCGGGCCGCCGACGTCACCTTCGACGAGACCGCCGCCCGGCTCATCGACGACGCGGCCGCCTCGGGGCCGCTGCGGGTCATCGCCAACGAACCGCAGGAGCGCGACGCTGCCGAGTACCACGCCAAGGAGTACACCCAGCGCGAGGAGACCCACATCCCGAGCGGCGGGCCCGTCCTCTTCCTCGAGGTGACCGTGCGCGACTCCTCCGACTTCGCCACCGATGTCACCGTCACGGGCGAGGAGTGCTACGGCATCCAGATCCTGCGGGTGCAGGGCGCCGGGGTGCCCAACACCATCGCCGCGGTCCTGCTCGAACTGCGCGACCGCACCGGCCAGGTGCCCCACGCGTACTTCAACTGGACCGAAGGACACCCGCTCAGCCACCTGCTGCGGTTCCTCGTCTTCGGTGACGGCGAGGTCGCCCCGGTCACGCGCGAGGTCCTGCGCCGGGCCGAACCCGACCTCACCCGCCGTCCGCGCGTCCACGTCGGCTGACCCGCCCCACCGCCCGCCGGTCCGGCCCGGCGGACGGTGGGAACTCCTCGACCGCCGGGCCGAGCACGGGTCATACAGAGTCATACAAAGAGAAGAATCGCGCACCTGGAGGCTTTCACGCTTGGTACCCGAATGGCACAGCGGATGAACACAACCGACATATCGGGATGAGTTATGGTCTCGCGCACGTGCCGTGCGGCTGGATCCCCGAGACCCGGCCGCACGGCACCGCGGTGGAGCGATGACCGCGCAGCACGTACTCGCCCTGCCCGTCGGGCGTCCCTGTCCATCGGCCCCAAGAGGAAAGCTGTTCGCACATGCGTGAATTCAGGACCGCGGCTTCGGATCCGGCGATCGCGGTGGTCGGCGCGGCATGCCGGTTCCCCGGCGGAGTCAGGGATCTCGACGGGCTCTGGGAGGTGCTGGAGCAGGGCCGCGACGTGATCGGCGAGGTGCCGCCGGACCGCTTCGAGTCACGGAGGTTCGTCGACACCGCCATGCCGCGCGCCGGGAAGAGCTACACGGCCGCGGGCGGCTTCCTGGACGACGTCACGGCGTTCGACGCGGGCTACTTCGGCATCGCGCCGAAGGAAGCGGCCCGGATGGACCCCCAGCACCGGCTGCTGATGGAACTGGCAGTCGAGGCGCTGGACGACGCCGGCATCGCCCCCGACCGCCTCGCGGGCTCCGACACGGCCGTGTACGTGGGGGTTTCGGACACCTCCTACGGCGGGCTGCAGATGATGGTGCCGGAGTCCGTCAACGCTTACACGATGTCGGGCTCGGCCTCGTCGATCGCCGCGAACCGGCTGTCCCACTTCTTCGACCTGCGCGGCCCGAGCATGGCCGTGGACACCGCCTGTTCCTCGTCCCTGGTGGCCCTGGACCGGGCCTGCCGGACCCTGCTGGACGGCAGCAGCCGCGCCGTGCTCTCCGCCGGCGTCAACGTGCTGCTCAGCCCCTACCACTATGTGGGGTTCTGCCAGGCGTCCATGCTCTCGCCCACCGGCCGGTGCGCGTCCTTCTCGGCACACGCCGACGGGTTCGTGCGCGCGGAGGGCGGTGGCCTGGTCGTCCTCAAGCGGCTCGTGGACGCCATCGCCGACGGCGACCGCGTGCACGGGGTGATCCTGGGCAGCGCGTCCAACAGCGACGGCAGGACGATGGGCCTCGCGCTGCCCAACGCGGAGGCGCAGGAGGAGCTGTTGCGCGCCGTGTACGCCGAGGCGGGCGTCGGCCCCGACGAGCTGGTCTACCTGGAGGCGCACGGCACCGGCACCCTGGTCGGCGACCCGCTGGAGTGCAGGGCCATCGGCCGCGCCATCGGCAGGAACCGCACCGGCGGCGTCCTGCCGATCGGCTCGGTCAAGACCAACATCGGGCACCTGGAGCCCGCTTCCGGCATGGCCGGCCTCCTCAAGGCCCTGCTGGTGCTCCGGCACCGGGCGATCCCGCCCTCCCTGCACGCCTCCCCGCCCAACCCGGACATCGACTTCGCGGCGCTCAACCTCGCTCCCGCCGAGCGGCTCAGGCCGCTGCCCGTCACCGGGCGCCCCGTCGTGGGCGTGAACTCCTTCGGGTTCGGCGGCTCCAACGCCCACGTCATCCTCACCTCCTCCCCGGCCCTGCCGTCCGCCCCACGCGAAAGCGACCCGGCCGCGGAGCCCGTGGCACTGCCGGTGATCGTCTCCGCCCGCACCCGGCAGGCACTGGAGAAGGCCGCGGCCGACCTCGCGGACCGGCTGTCGGAGGCGACGTCGCAGGAGTTCTACGACATCGCGTACACCACCTGTCTGCGGCGCGGGAAGCACCCGCATCGCGCGGCCGTACTGGCCACGGCGGGCACCGCCGCCCAGCGGCTGCGCCGGTTCGCCGGAGAAGCGGCTCCCGCGAGCGCCGCGGAGCCCCCGGCCATCCCCTCCCCGCGCGACGACGAGGCCATCGGCACCACCGCGCAGGCGGTCGGACACGGCCGCGTCGCGTTCGTTTTCTCCGGCAACGGCTCGCAGTGGGCGGGCATGGGAGCCGAACTGCTCACGAACAACGAGGTGTTCAAGGAAGCCGTCGCGGCCGTCGACGCGGCCCTCGCTCCCCACCTGGGCTGGTCGGTCACGGAGGAGCTCACCGCACCCACCGACCGGGCGCGCCTGGAGCTCACCGAGATCGCCCAGCCACTGCTGTTCGCCGTGCAGATCGGCGTGGCACGGATGCTCCAGGAGCAGGGCGTCGTACCGCACACCGTGCTGGGCCACAGCGTCGGAGAGGTCGCCGCCGCCCATGTCGCAGGCGCCCTCGACCTGGAGCAGGCCGCGCGGGTGGTCGCCGCGCGCAGCCGGACCCAGGCGGCCACCGCCCACATGGGCCGCATGGCCGCCGTCGGCCTGTCCGCGTCACGCGCCGGGGAACTCCTCATCGCCCACCCCGGGCTGGAGGTGGCGGCGGTGAACAGCGCGCGGGACGTGACCGTCGCCGGGCCCGCGGTACAGCTGAGGGAATTCGCCGAGGAAATGTCCCGGCAAGGAGTGGCCTGCACGGAACTCGACCTGGACTACGCCTTCCACAGCGCCGCGATGGACCCGATCCGGGAACCCCTGTCCACGGAGCTGACCGGACTGCGGCCCGCCCCGGCACACATCGCGATGATCTCCTCCGTCACCGGCGGACCGGTCGACGGCACGAGCCTGGACGCCGACTACTGGTGGCGCAACGTCCGTGAGCCCGTCCGGTTCGCCGCCGCCGTCGAGCACGCCCTCGACGACGGCACGGACGTCCTGGTGGAGATCGGACCGCACCCCGTGCTCCGCTCCTACCTGCGACGGATCGCCGCCACCCGGCCCCGTGCGCCGATCGCTGTGACGGCCACCCTGCGGCGTGGCGTCGACGCACGCGTGGCCATGAGTCAGGCCGTGACGGCACTCATGGCCCAAGGCGCCCAGGTGGACTGGAGCGTGCACTTCCCCCGCCGGGGCCGGGTCACGGCGCTGCCGGCGTACCCCTGGCAGCGGGAGCGCCACTGGAACGGCACCCCGCAGACATGGCTGCGCACCAGCGGCTCCGGGCTCCTGGACCACCCGCTCCTCGGCGAGCGGCTGCCGTCCCCGCTGCCGACCTGGCAGGGCGCGGTCGAACCGGCGCTCACGCCCTGGCTCGTCGACCACAAACTCGCCGGCTCCGTCGTCGTCCCGGCCACGGCCTACGTCGACATGGCCCTGACGGCCGGGCGCCTCACCCTCGGCGCCGCCGCCGAGGTCGACTCCCTGGAGATCACCCGCCCCCTCGTCGTGCCCTGGGCGGACGCCGGCAGCGTACGGATCCAGACGGCCCTCACCCCCGACGACGGGCTGGTGGAGATCACCAGCACCGACGCGCAGACCCGGCAGCCGCGCCCTCACGTACGGGCGAGGGTCCGCACCCTCCTCGGCCGGGCACCCGCGCCCCTGGACGTCCCCGCCGTCCACGCACGCTGCGCGCGCGTCGTGAGCGGCGAGGAGCACTACGAAGCCGTCGGGCGCGCCGGCCTCCAGTACGGCCCCGCCTTCCAGGTGCTGCCGGAACTGCGCGTGGGGGACGGCGAGGTGCTGGCCGCCTACCGGCACGACGCCCCCGCCGAGGAGTACGAGGCCCACCCGGCCCTGCTGGACGGAGCCCTGCAGGCGGGCGCGCCGCTGCTCGCCGACGCGGTGGGCGACGGCGACGTGTACCTCCCGGCCGCCATCGGAGCCGCCCGGGTGTGGCGCGCGCCCGCCGCCTCCGGCTGGATCCATGTGCGCAATCGGTCGTTCTCGGCGGCCGAGGCCTGCTGGGACATCGTCGTCACCGACGAGGACGGCACGGTCAGCGTCGAACTGGAACGATCCCGGCTGCGGCGCCTGGCCGCAGGCCACCGCACAGCCGTGACCTCCCACCACACCGTGCTGCGCGCGGCACCGCACGCCACGGAGCCGGTGACGGGCAAACCTCCGGTGACGCCCAAGGACATCGTGGCGGCAGCGGCCGACCGCGTGGCGGCGCTCCGCACGGACTGGCACGAGATGGACTACGAAGGATTCGTGACCGTAGTCAAGGAAGCGAGCGCCCACCGGCACGCGGCCGCCATCGCGGCGCTCCTGCCGGATGCCCGCGCCCCCTTCGACGCAGCCGCACTTCTCACCGCGGGCATGGACCCGCGGCGCACCGCCTACTTCGAAGCGATGATCCCCGAACTGCACCGCCACGGCCTGCTGGAACGGGAAGCCACCGGACAGCTGAGACTGACCCGGACCACCTTCGACGATCAGGAACTGCTGCGTCGGCTGGCACAGGACTTCCCGCGCGGCTCCACCGAGAGCCGCCTCGCCGTCCGCGGCCTGCGCGACGTCCTCACCAGCGACGGCACGGACCCCATGGACCTGCTGGTGTCGGACGGCAGCCTCACCGACTTCGAGCAGCTCTACGACACCGCCGCCACCATGCGCCTCCACAACCGCCTCGCGCAGGCACTCCTGAGCGAAGCGGTCCGATCCTGGCCCGCCGACCGGCCGCTGCGCGTCCTGGAGGTGGGAGCCGGCACGGGCGGTGCCGCGGCCGCCCTGCTCCCGCTGCTCCCGGCCGAGCGCACCCAGTACGTCTACACCGACATCTCACCGGTCTTCCTGGCCCGCGCCGAACGGCGCTTCGCCGCGTACGACTTCGTCACGTACCGCACCTTCGACCTGGACACCGACCCCGACGGCCAGGGACTGCCCGAGGCGGGCTTCGACATCGTCGTCGCGGCCAACGCCCTCCACACGGCCAAGGACCTCACCGCCGCGCTGCGCCGTGTCGCCACGGTCCTGGCTCCCGGCGGGCTGCTCCTGGCGGTCGAGTCCCACGACCCATACGTCCTCGCGCCATGCTTCGGCACGCTGGACAGCTTCTGGAACCGTACCGACCACGACGAGCGGCCGGATTCGCTGCTGCTGCCCGCCCATCGATGGCCGGACCTGCTCGCGCGGTGCGGCTTCACGGACACCGTGCTCACCGGCGACGACGCCATGCCCTGCCGTGAGGACTTCTCCGTCATCCTCGCCGCCGCCCCCGAGCGCACCGTCGCCTCCCCACCACCGGTCACCACGGCGCCCACCACCCGCTGGATCGTCGCCGCGGAGACCACCGGCGAACTGGAGCTCGCCGAGGCACTGGCCGGGCTCCTCCCGCCGGCCGACGGCGGAATGTCCCAGGCGCGGCTGGTGGACGAGGACGCGGCCCAGTGGGTGCCCGGCGAACTCGGGCAGGGCGCGGCCCTCTGCGTCGTCCTGGGCGACGCGCCCTCGACCGACCCGGACGACCTGGTGGCGCTCACCACCCGGCGCGCGGCTCTCCTGCGTGCCGTCTCGGCGGCCTGCGCGGGGCTGCCGGACGGCAGGCAGACACCGCTGACCGTGGTGACCCGGCCCAGCGGCGCGCTCCCGGCCCCCGAACGGACCACCGCCACCCAGGACGCCGCCGTGTGGGGCATCGCCCGCACTCTGGCCAACGAGGAACCACGACTGGCCGTCCGCACTGTCTCGCTCGACCGCAGCGGGGAGACGGCCACCGACGCGCTCCGGCTGGCCCGGGAACTCCTCGCCGACCACGCCGAGACCGAAGTCGTGATCACCTCGGGCGGCGGCAGGTTCGTACCCCGCGAGACGCCCCTGCCCGCGGACCACCGCATGGTGAGCGCCACGGGACCGCAGCCGTTCGCGCTCGACGTCCGTACCCCGGGCCTGTCCTACCAACTGCCCTGGACCGAGAGGACACCGGCCACGGCGGGCCCGGGCCAGGTCGCGATCGCCGTACGGGCGGCCGCCCTCAACTACCGCGACATGATGCAGGCGGTCGGGCTGCTGCCCGCCGAGGCGATCGAAGGCACCTTCAGCGAGGTCGGCCTCGGCCTGGAATGCGCCGGAATCGTCACCGCCGTCGGCCCCGACGTGACCGGATTCCGGCCGGGCGACCGGGTGTTCGGGATGGCACCCGCCTCCCTCGCCTCGCACACCCTCACCGCCGCCCAGGCCATCGGGCACATCCCCGACGGCATGAGCTTCACCGAAGCCGCGACCCTGCCCGTCGTCTTCTCCACCGTCCACTACAGCCTCGGCCACCTGGCCCGGCTCGCGGCCGGCGAGACCGTCCTGGTGCACGGCGGGGCGGGCGGCATCGGGCTCGCGGTGCTGCAGTACGCCCGCCTGTGCGGCGCCCGGGTGATCGCCACTGCGGGCACCCCCGCCAAACGGGAACTGCTGCGCCACCTGGGTGTCGACCACGTCTTCGACTCACGGAGCCTGGAATTCGCCGCCCACGTCATGGAGGTCACCGGCGGAGCCGGCGTGGACGTCGTCGTCAACTCCCTCGCGGGGGAGGCCATCACCCGCAGCCTGGAACTCCTGCGACCGGGCGGGCGCTTCATCGAGCTGGGCAAGCGGGACATCTACGAGAACAAACCACTCCTCCTGCGCCCCTTCCGCAACAACATCGCCTTCTTCGGCGTCGACCTCACCACACTGGCCTTCGACCCCTGTGCCGTTGCCAAGCTGTTCGCCGACGTCACCGAGCGCGTACACGACGGGTCCTACCGCCCGCTGCCGCACCACGTGTACCCCGCCGCCCGGGTGGCCGAGGCGTTCCAGCTCATGCAGCACTCCCGCCACGTCGGCAAGGTCGTCGTCGCCTTCGACCCGCTGGACGAGCCGGTGCGGGTCGAGCGGCGCACCCAGGCGCCGGGCCTCGACCCGCACGGCACCTATCTCGTCACCGGCGGCCTGAGCGGCTTCGGTGCCGCCACGGCCGTCCGGCTCGCCGAGCGGGGTGCACGGCACCTGGCCCTGGTCGGCCGCCGCGGCGACAGGACTCCCGGGGCCGCGGACCTGCTGGACCGGCTCGCCGGGCACGGTGCACGGGCCACAGCGTACGCGGCCGATGTCGCCGACCTTCCCGCGATGCGGCGCGTCATCGACGAGATGGACACCGGCGGACACCCGCTGCGGGGCGTCGTCCACTGCGCCATGCAGCTGGAGGACGACCTGCTGACCGAGCTCACCGACGAGCGGTTCGCCGCCACCTTGAAGGCGAAGATGGCCGGTGCCCTGGTGCTGGACCGCATCCTCGGGGAAAGGGACCTGGAGCTGTTCACGCTGTACTCCTCCGGCACGACTTTCCTGGGCAACGTCAGGCAGTCCAACTACGTGGCCGCCAACCTCTTCCTCGAAGCCCTCGCCCGCCGTCGCCGCAACGCCGGAGCCGCCGGAGAGGCCATCGCCTGGGGCGCCATCGGCGAGACCGGATACGTCGCCCGCAACGGCCTCACCCGCACCCTGGCCTCGGTCGGCATCGAACCCCTCACGCTCCGCCAGGCGTTCGCCGCACTCGACCGGCTGCTCGGTGGTGACGTCGAGGTGGCCGGTGCCGGCCGCTACAACTGGTCCCGCCTGCGCGGCCTCCTGCCCTCCCTGGGCGCCCCCCGCTTCTCCCTGCTGCTCCCCGAGCGGATGGGCGACGCGGACCGGTCCCGGGAGGAGATCCTGCGCGCCCTCGCGGCCATGGAGCCCGAGGAGGCGGTACGGGCCGTCGCCGACGCGCTGGCCCACCTGCTGGCCGACGTCCTGCACATGGACGCGAAGGACCTCGACCACCACCGCAGGCTCGACGAATACGGCCTCGATTCGCTGATGCTCGCCGAGATGCTGGTGTCGCTGCGCCAGCGGTTCGACGTCGAGATCCCGCCGCTGGAACTCCTGCGCAGCGGAGGCACGATCACCGACGTCTCCCATCTGGTGCTGCTGCGCCTCGGGCTCGCGGGCGGCCCCGACGGCACCGGGGCGAGTGACGCGGCCGCTACCGAGGGGACCGCGGCGGTAGGTGCCCAGGCCGGGGAGCGGACGACGTCACCGGTGTGAGCGAGGTGTCCCGGGGGCCCGGCAGGCCCTCGGCGCCATGGGTCCCGGACCGGTGCCACCGGCCCGGGACCATGCGTTCGTGGAGCAGGGCGAGGGGCCGGGGCGCCCACCAGTTGGCGTGACCGGTCAGCCGCATGAAGGCGGGTACGAGCACGCCCCGCACCACGGTGGCGTCCACCAGGACCGCCAACGCCAGCCCGCAGCCGAAGAGTTTGAGCAGGGTGATGCCGGAGGCGGCCAGCGGGAACAGCGCGGCCGCGAGGACGGCCGCCGCGGCCGTGACCGTCCTGCCGGTGCGGGCGATCCCGGTGACCACGGCGGCCCGGTGGTCGCCCGAGGCCCGGTACTCCTCCTGGACGCGCGAGATGAGGAACAGTTCGTAGTCGACCGAGAGCGCGAACGCGGCACCGAAGATCAGCACCGGCATGGCGGTGTCCAGCTCGCCCGTGACGGTGAAGTGCCCGAACAGGTCCCGGAGATGGCCGTCCTGGAAGACGTACACCATGGCCCCGAAACTCGCGCTCAGGCTCAGCGCCCCCATCAGTACCGCCTTGACGGGGATGAGGACCGAACCCGTGAAGAGGAACAGCAGGAGCAGAACACTCCCGACGACGATCGCCGCCGCCCCCGGCAGGGCGCCCAGAACCGCGTTCTTGGTGTCCAGCACCCGGGCCGGACGGCCCGCGACCAGGTGCGGCCCGGGAGACGGCAGCGCGCGCAGCTCCTCGACCAGCCGCTCGTCCTGGGACGGCGGGCCGCCGCCGATCACGGACAGCCAGGTCGCGCCCCGCGTGATGTAGAGGAGCGAGCCGACCGAGGGGCCCGCGGTGAGCCGGCCCCTCTCGTAGACCCCGCCCGCCGTGGAGATCTCCCGCACCGCGGGGAGGGCCGAGACGCGACGCGCGTAGGCGTCCAGCCGCTCCTGCTGGTCCACGGCGTCGGTGCCGGTCAGCAGCACGGCCAGGGTGCGGTTCCACGGCAGGTCGAATTCGCGCTCGATCCTGGTGGCCGTCGCGTGCGACTCCACCCGCGCCGGCAGGACGCGCTCGTCGGTGACGCCGAAGTGGACGTGGGCGAAGGGAAACGCCAGCGTCACCAGGAACAGGGCCGCGCAGCCGCCTGTCGCCACCGGCCGCGCCGTCGCGACGCGGGCCGCGCGGTGCCAGAGCGAGGCGTCGTCGTCCCGCCGCGCCCGGCGCAGCGGCGCGAACGCGTCGCCCCGGTCGATACGGGTGCCGATGACGGCCAGCAGGGCGGGCAGGACGAGCGCGGTGGTCGCCGCCGCCAGCACCACCACGCTCATCCCCGCGACGGCCAGGGAGCGCAGGAATCCCAGCGGGAAGAGGAGCAGCGCGCTCAGGCAGACGACGACCGTGGCCGCGGAGTACAGCACGGTCCGGCCCGCCGTGCGCATGGTGCGGGCGACGGCCTCGGCCGGGCCGCCGCCGGTGGCCGTCTCCTCCCGGTAGCGCGTGACGACGAAGAGGCCGTAGTCGACGGCCAGTCCGAAGCCGAGCGCGGTGGTGATGTTCGACGCGAACGCGGAGACGGGCATGACCGCCGTCAGCAGCCGCAGCACCGCGAACGTGCCCGCCACCGCGAGCCCCCCGACGGCCGCGGGCAGCAGAGCGGCCGTCAGCGAACCGAAGGCGAACAGCAGGACCAGTACGGCCAGGGGCGCGCCGATCAGTTCGGCCCGGAACAGCTCCTGGCCGCTGAGCTCGGTGGCCTGCGCCATCACCCAGGCGGGGCCGGTCGCCGTGACGCGGAGCGGGCCGTGCCGGCCCGTCAGCCGCGGGACCAGCGTCGCCGCGCGGCGCGCCGCCATGTGTTCGCCGCCTTGGATGTCGACGGTGACGAGGACGGCGTGCCCGTCCCTGCTCAGCAGCCGGGAGTCCCCGACCGTCCAGTAGGACAGCACCCGGCGCACCCCCGGCTGCTCCGCGGCGAGGCGGGCGAGCTCGCGGCCCGCCTGCTCCACGGCGGGGTCGGTGACGGGTACGTCGGCCTCTGCGCGCAGGACGAGATCGGGAATGCCCGCGTCGAACCGCTCCTTGAGGATGCCCTCGGCGCGCATCGCCTCGGTGCCGCCCGCGATGTAGCCGCCGTTCGACAGGCGGGCGGGGGAGCCGAGCGCGGCGAAGGCCAGCAGGGTTCCCAGCCCCAGGGCCGTCACCAGCACCCACCACGGACGGCGTACGGCCCACCGCGCGGCCCCGCCTCCTTCCGCGCTGCCCTTCCGTGCACGGGCTGTCGGGTCGGGCACGGCACGGCGCCATCGCATGTGCGGGTCCTTTCGTCGGCGTGGCGATCGTGGCGAAAGGAGGGCGACTGGAGCAAATGTCTAGTAGGCCGTGTGGGTGGGGAAAACGGGATGGATCTGGCAAGTGGGAGATGGTTCGGCTAGCTTGCGTCACTCGAACTGGACCAGGCGACCGCAAGAACCCTCCAGCGCAAGGAAGAAGACATATGCCCGACAGGGCTCACACCACCGTCGGAGCCACCGCCCCGGTACGTCGCGGCATCACGGCACTGGCCGCGGCCGGGGCGGCGCTCGTGCTGCTCGTGACCGGCGCCGACGCCGCCCTCGCCCAGCCCTCCGCACGGGCGGGCGGCACCCTCAAGTGCGCCCTGCGCACCGCGCCGGGCGGCCGTATCACCTTCACGCCCGCCGTCTCCAGCACACCCCGGCGCATCTCCGCCCACGGCACCGTCGACCTGGACGACTGCGCCTCACCCGACGGACGCCAGCCACACATCAGGTCCGGCCGGCTGGTGCTCGGCGGCAGCGGGCTCGCGACCTGCTCCGGAGCCACCGGCGTCCAGGGCACCGGCACCGTCACCTGGTACTCCAAGGCCAACCGCACGGGCCGCGTCATCGGCCGGACCACGCTCCGGCCCACCTCCGGCGGCGGCCAGGGCTACACCCCGGTCGACTCCTTCCTCAGCGGCGAGGCCGTCTCCGGCCCCATGGCGGGCCACACCTTCTCGGGCACCGCCGTACCCACCAACGACGTCAAGAGGTGCTTCACGAGCGGCCTCGGCTACATCGAAGGACGCGGCAGCCTCACCGTCGGCTGACGCGAACGCCCGCGCCGGCGCGGGCAAAGTGATGCGGGCCACCGATGGTGGGTATCGGGCTGGGTGTGCGGCCGCCGTGCGGCGGCACACCCATCACCACGGAGGTGGAGCATGACGCAATGCCCTTATCCGACCCCGCATCCGATCCCACCCGCCGTCCAGGAGGCGTACGGCCCGGCCGATCTGGGCTCGATGCCCATGTTCGCGGGCGGATACATCAACTTCGGCTACTGGCGGGGCATCGACTTCCAGGGCACGCTGCCCCTCGGTGGGCGCCAACGTGCCGAGTACGTCGTGGTACATGGCCAGTTGACTGCTGATCCGGTCGTGTTCGGTCAGTGCCCGGTCGAGGCCGTCGCGTGGAAGACCGACGACTGGCCCCGCAACTTCCTGCGCGCCTATCGCGAAGGCACCCTCGACTACTTCACGGTCACCGCGGAGCGCCCCACCGGGTGATGAGTCGTCAGGTCACCTGAGCCCACCGGTGCGATACCCGCACCCCGGGCCCCGTCCCGCGCGCTCCGAGGGAGTCCTCGTGCCGCGGGCCGGGGCCCTGGGAGTCAGCCCGCGCCTATTGTCGGCGCCGGGCCACCGGTGTGTGCCGGTCAGGCCTTGGCCGTGGCCTCTTCGGCCTCGGGCGCCGGGGCCGGGGCGGCTGCCTCGGGTGCGGCGGCGTCCTTGGTCCCGGGCGCGGTGTAGAACACCGAACCCTGCTTGCGCTCGCGCTCCAGCCTTCCCTTGGCGACGAGTGCCTCCACGGTGTTGCGCACGACCTGGGTGCTCGCGACGCGCTCCGGGTGGGCCTGGCCCAGCTCGTTGACGACCTCGCTGACCATACGCGGCTGGTGGTGCCGGCCGAGCAGGCCGAGGACCAGCTCACCCAGGGTGGGACCGTCACCCTTCTTCGTACGTGTCGCGGTCGCCTTCGGCGCCTCGGCGCCCTTGGCCGGTGCCGCCTTCTTCCGGCGGCCCTGTGTGCCGGCCGCCTTCTTCGCCCGGCGCGGCTGCGGCACACCCGCCGTGACCGCGCTCTTCCCGGCCTCCTTGGCGGGAGCGTCCTGCTCCTTGGCCACCGTGCCCCGCATGCCCATCAGCCAGGCGCGCTCCGTCTCCAGCTTCACGAGGCGGGCGCGGAGAGCCTCCTGCTCCTTCTCGTTGTTCTCCAGATCAGCCGCGAACCGTGCCGCGTACCGAGCCTGGATGTCGGCGTCGTCCATACCGTCGGTCATGAACCGCTCCCTTTCCTGGGCAGGTGTGTTGTTGCGGGATGCTACTCACTCAAACACAGAGTCAGTTGCCATGTTGCCGACCGGATACCCAAATCCGACGTCCTCTGTGCAACTTCGGGGTTCCGTATCCCACACCATGTCCAACTTCTGGGGGGTCACACCGGCCGCGAACGGTACGACTTCCGCCGCCTGGCTGCCAGGAGCAACCAACTGAACCACATCGGCAACAGCAACATGCTCGCGGTCACGACCCCGGGCCGCCCGCACCGGGAGAACTCCGACGGGTCCGGCGAAAGCGAAGCGCCGCTGTGCTCGACGGGTAAGTACAGGTAAGTACCGTCGGGCACAGCGGCGCTTCGTGGCGTCGCTCCGGGATTCACTCCGTCGGGCGGAGTGCCAGTGCCGCCCGCTTCACGGCCGAGGCCACCGCTTCCGTGGCTCGCGCGTTGAAGACGCTGGGGATGATGTAGTTGGCGTTGAGTTCGTCCTCGGCGACGACGTCGGCGAGGGCGCCGGCGGCGGCGAGCATCATCTCGGTG